>DAISKM010000110.1:0-9010 GCA_036820945.1 Pseudolabrys sp. | reverse complement strand
CCATTGACCAGAACGTGAATGGCGGGAAATTTCTGCAGGATGGCCTTCGCCGCGGCTGCGACGTCGGCTTCATCGGCTACATCGCAACGGACAGCCAGTGTCTTGACGCCGTCATTTGCGGCCGCCGCCGCGGTAGCCTCGGCGGCTTTCACATCGATGTCGACGCAGGCGACATTGGCTTCGGCCTGCGCGAAGGCAAGCGCGATTGCGCGACCGATGCCGTTTCCCGCACCGGTGACCACCGCAGATTTTCCTGTCAGTGAACAGTCGCCAGATGCCATTAGCTGTTCCTACGACAAGGCAGGCGCGATGCGACCAAGATAAGCCTCCTGAACGCGTGGATTCTGCTTGAGATCGGCGCAGGTCCCGCTAGCGATCACCGAGCCGGTTTGCAGAACGTAGCCTCGGCTTGCCGTCTCCAGCGCATAACGGGCATTTTGCTCGACCAAGAGCACGCTGGTTCCGGCTGCGTTGATCGCCCGGATGGTGCGGAAAATGTCCTGCACGACGATTGGCGCAAGACCAAGCGAGGGCTCGTCGAGGCAGAGCAACTGCGGTTCTGACATCATCGCCCGTCCAAGCACGAGCATTTGCTGTTCGCCCCCGCTCAATGTTCCGGCGTTCTGCCCGCTTCGCTCCGATAGCCGGGGGAACATATCGAATATTTCGCCGATCATTCTGCGGATTTTTGCGTTGTCCTTCCGGCTCTTGAAGCCGCCAAGTTCGAGATTTTCGCGCACCGTAAGGAATGGAAAGACGTGCCGTCCTTCCGGGACAAGCGCGATGCCAAGGTTCGTGCGCTCGTGCGAGGCCATCGACGTAATATCGCGCCCGCAAAAGATGATCGATCCGCGCCGGGGCGAAAGCACACCCGCTATCGCGCGCAATGTGGTGGACTTTCCCGCACCATTCGCTCCGATCAGCGCGACGATTTCGCCGGCCTCGATGCTCAGCGAAACGTCACGGCAGACCGATACCTGCCCATAGGCCAGTTCAAGCTTCTCGGCGGAGAGAAGAATGCTCACGACAGCTCTCCGCCCAGATAGGCCGCGATGACCGCAGGATTTTTCTGCACTTCGGACGGCGTGCCCTGAAACAAATGACGTCCGTAATCCATGACCATGATGCGGTCAGCGACGTTCATCACCAGATCCATGTTGTGCTCGACAATTACGACGGTGATGCCACGGCCCCTCAACGTCCGGATGCGATCGAGCAGGACGTCTACTTCGGCTGCATTGAGTCCCGCCGCCGGCTCGTCGACCAGCAGAAGCCGTGGCTTGGTGGCAAGCGACCGCGCAAGTTCAAGCATGCGCTGCTCGCCATAAGACAGCTCTCCGGCGAACACGTTCAGCCGGGCGCTCATTCCGAAAAAATCAAGCAGCCGCATCGCTTCCTCGCGGCAGTGCTGCCGGTCACGCGCAAAGTCCTTGCCATGAATGACGTATTGCCAGGCCGGAATTTTGTGATGAACGTGAAATCCGGCGATCACGTTGTCGAGCACACTGAGCTGCTTGAAAAGGCGTATCTTCTGGAATGTCCGTGCAAGCCCCAGTCGCACGCGCCGATGCGCGCGCATACTCGAGAGATCCTGGCCATCAAGCGCGACTGACCCCGAATCGGGTTGGTAGATGCCGCTGATCAGATTCAGCAGCGTCGACTTGCCCGCACCGTTCGGGCCGATGATCGCGAAAATGGAGCCGGTCGGAACGTCGAGTGAGATGTCAAAAACCGCGTGAACGCCGCCGAAGCTTTTGTGCAGATTTTGCGCCCGCAACAGCGGTGCTGTGCCGGTCGCGACAGGGCGTTCGGCTGCCGCAGCTTCGGTCATGGTCGGCGCCCGCCCGGCCGAAGTTTCTCATGTATCATGCGTGCAGCCTGAACGAGCCCGCCGGGCATGAACAACACGACGAACGTCAGTGCGGCCCCATAGACGACGAGCCGCAGGTCGCCGATGCCGCGGAGAATTTCGGGCAGCAGCGTCAACAGGATCGCGCCGAACACCGGGCCGATCAAAGTGCCCATTCCGCCGACAATGACCATGGCCAGAATGGTGAACGCCTCGCTCACGTAGAACGCGTCTGGCACCAGCGTGCCGACGAAACTCGCATAGAAACAGCCTGCAGCTCCGGCGACGGCTGCGCCCAGGCCGAACGCGAACACTTTCCACACCGCGCCATTAATCCCGAGAGAGGCCGCGGAGACTTCGTCCTCGCGGATGGCCGTGAGCGTTTCCCCAACCGGAGAGCGGACCAATTGATCGAGCAGCAGGTAGACGAGCAGGGTGAACCCGGACACCAGGTAAAAGAAGGCGGTCAGGTTGCGAAAATCGGCGATGACCGTTCCACCGACAACAATCCCCGGTGGTGGCGAAATTCCGTAAATGCCGAGCGGTCCCTGCGTCAGACTGATCCAGTTGAGCAGAATTTGATAGATGATCACGGCGAAGCCGAGCGAGGCAATCGCAAGGTAGTGCCCGCGCAGCCGCACTGCGAAAAGGGACAGGAACATCCCGGCCAGACCCGCGAACGCAACGCCTGCAACGAACGCGGCCCAGAAAGGAATGCCAAGCTTGACGATCAGCAGGGTCGAAACGTAGGCGCCGAGACCATAAAAGGCGGAATGACCGAGATTGAGCTGCCCGGTATAGCCCAGGATGAAATCAAGGCCGAGCGCGAGCAGGACGTTGATGGCGCAGATCGTCAGGTTCGTGCGCCAATAGGTATCATTGAATATCAGCGGCAGCGCGATGATGCAGAGCGCGGCAAGCAAATATCCCACCCACCGCGATCGCAGCATCTTGTCATTGCCTACCCGCTGCGAAATCGCGGAATCAGACATTCTCTTCGCGCCTTTCCGCGATCAGCCCAGTCGGCTTGATTACTAGCATCACCAACAGGAGCGCGAACACGACAATGTCGATCAGGCCCGGATCGAGAAATTGCGTGGTGTAGCTTTCAATGAGCCCGACGATCAGACCCGCGAGAATGGTTCCTTCGACGTTGCCGAAGCCACCGATGATGACGATTGCAAACGCTTTCACGATCACCGAGGTCCCGGCAAAAGGCGTGAGCACGAGCACGGGCGCCAGCATCGCGCCCGCCATCCCGGCAAGCGCGGAGGCGATCACGAACGTAAGCATGATCAGATAGTTGGGATTGATTCCCATAAGTCCGGCCGTCTCCCGGTCCTGCGAAACCGCGCGCAGCGCCTTGCCGAGAAACGTGAATTTCATGAAAGCGTAGAGCAGCGCGATGGTCACCGAGGAAACCGCGATAATGATGATGTTCTGCCAGGACACAAAGATGCCCGCAAAGCGGATGACCTGGCTGCTGTATTCGGTTTCGAAAGCGTAGGGAATCGGCCCGAACCAGGTCAGCATCAGGTTTTGCATCATGACCGAAACGCCGATCGTGGCGATGAGCGGCAACAGCTCGTTTCCCTTGAGACGTAACGGGGTGAAAATCGACGCGTTGATCAGCCAGCCGAGCGCGGCGCCCACGAGAAATGCAACCCCGATACTGAGGAAATAGCCGGCGCCAAGTAAGTGCATGAAAAAATAGGCGGCGAAGGCACCGAGCGTGACAAAATCGGCGTGCGCAAAGTTGATCTGTACGAGCACGCCGTAGATCAGCGTCAGGCCTAACGCCACCAGGACGTAGAGACTTCCGAAAACGACGCCGTTGATCGCCTGTTGTAGGACGATCGTGGTTGTCATCTTCAGGTCAGTTCCACTTCAGGCTTGTCCATGACATGTCGGGCTTCGTCTCCATGTAATGGACGGTATCCATCTTCGTGTTTTGATTGGTCTTGTCGAACTCCACGCTCCCCGTCACCCCCGAATAATTCTTCGTCGCGGCAAGTCCATCTCGTATTGACTGAGGATCCTTCCCGCCGCGTTTGACAACATCTGCGATCAGCATGATCTGATCGTAAGCGTGAGCATTCAGGTGCGTCGGGTCGGCGTTGTACTTGGTCTTGAATGTCGTGATGAAGTCTTTCACGACATCGCGGGCATCGGTCGGATCAAACTGAACGATGCGGATGTAGCCCAAGGCAGCCTTACCCGCCTTCTGCTCAAATCCGAATGGCAGCCAAATGGTGCCGATCTGAATTGCATCGCCGCCGCCGCCTTTGGTGATCCCGGCCTGCGCCAATGCCTGGGTTATCTTCAGGCCCTGGCCTTCTAGCGTGTAGGTGGGAATGACGTCGATTTTGCCCAGACCGGCAATTCGCGTCGCAATCGCCGTGAAGTCGTTGACGTCGCGGCCGAAGCCGATCTCGGCCAAAACCTTTCCACCAAGCCTGGTAAAGTTCTCCTTGAACACCTGGGCGTTGCCGATACCGGCATTGGTATTTTCGAAAAGCAGGACAGCATTGCGCGCATTCATGCGTTTATATGCATTTTCCGCGAGGTTGACGCCCTGCATGACCTCGTTCGGCATTATGCGGAAGGTCCAGGGGTTGCCCGGCTCGGTGACCTTGATGGATGACGAGCCGGCATTAAGCAGAGGCACCTTCGACTGTTCAACGATCGGCATCACGGCAAGCGTGGCATCCGAACACTCTTCGCCAATGATGACGTCAGGTTTGAATTGCTCGATCAGGCGCTTGGCGGCCTGCGTCGCCGGCAACGGTGCGCAGCTTGAATCCTCGTACTGAACGACGAACTTGTATCCGTTCACGCCGGTCTTGTTGAGCTGCTCGAGCGCAAGTTCGACGCCTTGTTTGTCCTGGGCACCGAAATACGAGCCCGGTCCCGACATCGGAAAAAGTGCACCAATTTTGATGGTTTTCTCTTGCGCGTAGGTCGCCTGGCTTGCCGCCAAAAAGCCCACCGCGGCGACGCGTGCAATGAGACCACGAAATGTCACGGTCATTTCCTTATCCTCCCGGGAACGATCGTCACTAACGGAAAGCCTAGCAACGATCGTGCGGCCGGGTAAAGCGACGTGAGGTAGTACAATGTCGTCGCAGGCTGCAGGCCTAGGTGCAGACGAAAAACGTCGCTCCGTTATGGCAACGCCAGTTGGTGTAGCCGCCCGGCACGATCTCCGCACTGAAGACCAGTACCTTGGCCTGCGGATCGCGCGGCAGCGAGGCGTAGACGGAATCGAGCAGAACGTTGCGCCTGTGCTGCTCGCCGGGCCTGAGAAAACCGTCGAGCTGAAGCTTCAGGTCCTTGTATTGGTCGAACTGTAGTTGCACGTCTCAAAGCTCCTCTGCGCATCGGCTAGCTGCCGAACGTGACCCCTTCCGAGCCGCGCGTTGCCCATCCAGTCATGCGCTGCTCGATGGCGACGCAGATCACGTACATTCCGACGCCCATCAGGCCTGTGACAATCAGTCCCGCGAAGGCCAAGGGAACCTCGAAACGCGACGACGCGACCAGCATCAGGTGGCCGATGCCTGCATTGGCGGCGACCGTCTCGGCGACGATTGAGCCGACGAAGGCGACCGTCATCGCGATCTTCAGCGACGCGAAGAAGTAGGGCATCGCTCTCGGCAGGCCGACTTTCATGATCACCTGGCGCTTTGTCGCGCCGAGCGCGCGCAGCACGTCGCGCAGTTCCGGTTCGACTGTGGCGATGCCTGTCGCGACATTGACCAGAATTGGAAAGAAGGAAAGCAGGAAGGCCGTAATCACGGCCGGGATTGTGCCAATCCCGAACCAGATCACCAGCACGGGGATGACTGCGACCTTCGGGACGGAGTTGAACGCGATCAGCGCCGGATAAAATCCGTCATAGATCACGCGCGACGACCCGAGCGCGATGCCCCCGAGGCCGCCAATCACGATGGCGAAGGCGAACCCAATCAGCGTGGTCATCAAGGTCTGCCACGAGTTCTCGAGAATGGGTACGCGCCATTGCCATAGCGCCTCGAAGATCGCCGATGGCGCCGGCAGGACGAACTGCTGGATCTGGAAGAGGCGGACGAAGATCTCCCAGAACACGAACATGCCCGCGATCACCACCCAGGGAAGCGCCTGCCGCACCAGTTTGCGCTCGAAGAAGCTTGTCCGATGCACGATGACCGGGAGTTCGGTGCTCTCGACGATGGTCGCGCGGGCGCCTTCGATATCAGGCTACGTTTGCGCGTGCTGCACTGATGTGCTCCCGCAATTCATGCACCAGCTTGACGGATTCCGGATCGTAAGTGCTGCTGAGATCCCGCGGCCGCGGCGCGTTCACCTTGCGATCGAGGATGATCCGACCCGGCCGTGCGCTCATCACCAGCACGCGGTCGGCCAGGAACGCCGCTTCGCGCAGGTCGTGGGTGACCAGGATCACCGTCGGCCGCCGGGACATCCACAATTCCTGCACCGCCAGCCACAGCTCCTCGCGCGTGAACATGTCGAGCGCGCCGAACGGCTCGTCCAGCATCAGCAGCGACGGCTCGTGAATGAGGGCTCGGCAGAGCTGCGTGCGCTGCTGCATTCCGCCCGAGAGCTGCCAGGGGTTCTTCTCCTCGTAGCCCTGCAGGCCGACCAGCGCGAGCAGATCGCGCGCCTTTGCTTCGTAAGCGGCCCGCTCCCTGCGCAGCCGGCTGGCATGCGGCTCCACGATCTCGAGCGGCAGCATGACGTTCTGCAGGATCGTGCGCCACGGCAACAGCGATGAATTCTGAAAGGCCATGCCCACGCAGTTCAGCGGGCCTGCGACTGCCTTGCTGGCGACGCTGACGCGCCCGACGGTGGCCGGCCACAGTCCTGTGACAACTTTCATCAGCGTGGATTTGCCGCAGCCGGACGGCCCTACGACGGCGACGAATTCGCCCTGCTCGACTTCGAAGCTTGTTCGATGCAGAGCAAGTGCCGTCTCCTCGTCGTTGTAACGAAGCGAGACGTCCTGAAGTTGAACGAACCCTGGCACGAACTTTTCCCACTACGCAAAAGAGAAGACCGGAACCGGTCCGGGCCATGCAAGTTGCGGGCCGCAGCCGCCGTGCATTCTACTTCTTCAGTATGCTCTTCTGGAGCATCGCATGCACGCCTTTGATGTTGTTCACTGTCTGCGTCACATGCAGATCGCCGGCGAAGCTGCACATGGCATAGGCTTCATCCTTGTGGATGCCGGTCATGCTGACGATCCAGTCGATCATTTCCTTCAGCGCCTGGCGGGCTGCATCGTCGAGGTCGGCATCGAGCCCGAACGAGATAAAGTGGGTCGGTGTTTCCGCACGCGGCATCTTCCATCCGAGTTTCTTTCGAACGTTGAATTCGAACGTGCCTGTCAGTGCGGTCTCGATCGCGGTTCCGTCGACCTCGCCGTCGCCCTGTGCCGCATGGCCGTCGCCAGTCGAGAACAGGGCGCCCTCGTTCCATACCGGAAGATAGATTGTGCTGCCCGCGGTGAGTTCCTTGCAGTCGAGATTGCCGCCGAATTCGCGCGGCTCCTTGCTGTTCTGCCGGCCGAACACCGCCGCCGGCGCAACCGCAAGCTGGCCGAAGAACGGGGCGATCGGGATTTTGTAGCCCGACGCCGTGGTGGCGACGTTCGCTTTCAGATCGAGCGGAACATGGGTCAGCTTTGTGTACGGAAAATCTTCAGGAATGGTCCCCATGTAGCCGCGGAAGACGTTCCAGCCCCAGTTCTGCCGGAGCTTGATGTCCAGGATCTTGACCTCGAGCACGTCGCCGATCGCAGCACCGCGGACATAGATCGGCCCGGTGAAGATGTGATTACCGGACCCCTTCTTCACCTTCTGATGAATTTCGACGATGTCCGGAAGAATATCGAAGCCGCTATCCTTCGCCGGCATCCACTCGGGATTGCAGGTGGCGCACTCGATCGTCACCCGCTCGCCTGAATCGATGGAGAGCGCCGGCTTGATCGTGGCATCGAGATAGCCCCAATGCACCGTCTCAGGCGTGGCTCGCAAGAGCTTGGTGGTCGCGTTCGCTGTGGTGCTCACGTTCATGGCAAGCCTCAACTGCCGGGAATGGTCCCAGGCTTCATGCCGTAGCAGTAGTTCGAAATGTCGCCGGCACGCGTGAACCAGATTTGATCCGCCTGCTTGTGCTGGACGCAATGCTTGAGAGCCTGTCGCAGCGGCCGCAGCCGGAACGGCTGCCCGAGAATGAAGCCGTGCAGCGACAGCGAGAAGACGAGCGGCTGCTTTTCCGACGCCTCGAGCAACTCCTCGAACTGATCGACGATCATGTCGGCGAATTGGCGTCCGGTATGGTCTCGCAGGGCGAGCGTGCCCGCGTCGTTGAGCTCCATCGGATAGGGCACAGAGAGCAAGGGGCCCGAGCGCGTGCGCATCCAGATTGGCTGGTCGTCCACTGGCCAGTCAAGCAGATGCGTGAAGCCGCATTCCTTGAGAAGATCGGGCGTGACGCTCGTCTCGGCGGCGCCCGCCCCCATCCACCCGGTCGGTCGGACGCCGACATGTTTCGTGATGACATCGACGCATTCCTGGATGACGCGGCGCTCGTCGTCCTCCCATAGGCCACGCAGCGTCTCGGCATTGGTACGGCCGTGGCCGAGCACGTCGTCGCCGCGCTGTTTGATCTTATCGATGATGTCCGGATACTCGTAGCAGACTGCCGAATTCAGCAGGATCGACGCGGGCAGCTTGAGCTCGTCGAGGATCTCGAAAAAGCGCCAGTTGCCGACGCGATTGCCATAGTCGCGCCACGCGTAGTTGCGCGAGGTCTGCGGGCCGGCGCGATTGTGCGGATCGATTCCCTGGCCGGCTTGAAACGCGAAGTGCTCGATGTTGAGCGCGACGTAGAATGCAAGCCTTTTGTCACCCGGCCACGAATAGTGCTTGCGCTTCGTGATCGGCAGGAAATCGTATCGCTTGTGGTGAGGCAGCTTGAGCATGCGTTACTTCCCCCGACGCGCGTCTATTTTTTTTGCGGACGGCACGCTAGACTAATTCAAGTCACTTGAGCAATGAGAAACTCTAGAAGGTCGGCGGCGTGTTCACGAACAGAATGCGCGCCTCCATCTTGCTCCGGTTCCTGTAGCCGTGACCGATCTCGGAGCGGAAGCAAAAC
>DAISKM010000109.1:4867-9034 GCA_036820945.1 Pseudolabrys sp. | reverse complement strand
TGTGGAACCTGCTGCAGCCGCAGCCGGCGACGAGTGGGAGCGGCTGATCGACGAATTCCTGATCGACCCTTGCGAATTTCAGGAACGACATTATCGCGAATTTGTAACATTCCTTCCTCATGTCCAACGCGTGCTGTACGGAGAAGGTTCAGTCGGCACGCGGGCGGAGCAACGGGAATCGCCTATTCGCGTTTATCGACGCAAGGACATCAGCAAAGTGGAGCTGATCCTTGAAAAATCGTCCGAACCCATTGTCCTCCAGGTCGCGCATGTCGATCTGTACTTTTTCTACGACGCGGACCTCGTCATTCTTGCGCTTGAGGTCTTCGGGCATGACCTGCCGCTGCCGGTTGTGCAGGACTTGATGTTCCTGTTCGGGCGCGCCTATCCCTCGGGGTGGCAGGACGATGGCTTGCCGTTTCATTGCACCAAGGTCGCCTGGCTCGGAAAAGACGGCGATGTGCTAGCGGCCTCCGATTTTGAGGATCGAAAAAAATTTCTCTCCTCGGTCTGTCGCCACCGGGCCATTGCTATTGGCGCGCATTGGGAATTTTTACTTGAGCCGATGGTGCCTCATCATTCCGGCAGGTCGGGGGCGATCAGGTATCGCCAGCTCGAGTACTACAGGATGCCGATCATGGCATTTCTTGCAGTGGATGATCCTGCCAAGCTGACGCGGATTGACTACGCGCAGCTGGCTTTCGCCGCCGCTCGCGGGGACGGAAAAAGTCTGCCTTTCTCCGCGCGCCATTTGCGACGGTTCGAAACCGACCACTGCTATGATCGGTACTTCGAAGGGACGCATCGGGAGGGCTGGTGTACGCGCATAATGTGCTGTGGCCACGCGTTCGTGATAACGGGCGATGCTCGCTCAGCGTTTTTCACCGATCCCGAACGCGGACTGCTCGGTCAATTTCGTCATCAATACTTCGTGCTTGGTCTTCTGGTGCACTTCCACAAGGCCGCTCTCTTGATGATGTCGGACAGGCTTGTCGGCGCAGTAAAGAGACTGGACATTAGCGAGGCAGCATCAATTCGCCGGTTCCGGCGCGACATCCGCCAGACACTCGAGATCTTTCTCCGCTTCACGCATCGCTATTGGTATCACGAGATCTCCGATCAGGCCCAGTTCCGCGATGTGTTTCACATGTGGACTCGCCATCTCGGCACCGAGCGTGCCTACCGGGAAGTTCGTGATGAGCTCCACGACATGGGCCAATATCTCGACAGCGATCTCCTGCGCCGGCAGTCGAACACAATGGTTCGACTCACCGTGGTGACGATCGCAGGGTTGATCGGTACGACGACCACGGGATTCCTCGGCATGAACTTGCTGGCCTGGGCAGAGGCGCCCATGCTCGCACGAGTCGTCTTGTTTTTTGCGGTCCTGATCCCGACGGTCTCACTGACCGTATTCACTGTCGTGAGGTCGCGGCGTCTGGCAGAATTTTTGGATAAGCTCTCTGATGAACGGCTGACAGCTCGCGAAAAGTGGACGTCATTCCGCGAGATTTGGCATTCAACCGCGTAGCTCTGAGATAGTTCGGCTCACGGAAACAGCACCTGCCGGAATGCCGCCAACGACCTACGCCTAGCCGGGAGGTGTGATCTCGAATGATCACCCGCTCAATCCGTGGCGCACGTCTGCTCGACAGGGCAACGATCCATCGAAATTCGCGATGCGCCAACGCATCCCATTGTTTTTCTTGATTAAGGCCTTAAGGACTAGCTTTTGTCTCAATTCGGCAACATTGTTGTATAAAAGCATCAATGTCGGGGAGGGCCCCGGCGCGTCAGTGGGCGGTTGCTTTCCGAGTTTTTTGCGCAGGGGGCTATGAGCGTCGAACAGGCCGCCACAGCCGAAACGGCACTTGCCGACGCTCCCGCAAAAAGGGGTGAATCCCGGATTGTAGGACCGCTCGTCGTCGGGCTGGCTCTATTCTCCGCCTTCATCACCTTCATTGTCCTCGCCGATCTCACGCCTGTTTCGCCGACCCACAATGTCGTCGTCACGCTGCTGCTGGTGAACGCTGTGACGGTGCTGCTGTTGCTTGGCATCATCGTGCGCGAGGTCTGGCAAGTTGTGCAGGCGCGACGCAGCGGGCGTGCCGGTGCGCGACTGCACGTGCGCATCGTCGGACTTTTTTCGATTATCGCCGCCGTCCCTGCAATCATGGTGGCGATCGTTGCGAGCGTCACGCTCGATCGTGGCCTCGATCGCCTGTTCTCGACACGCACGCGATCCGCGATCGAAAACTCTCTGATCGTCGCAGAGGCCTATTTGCGGGACAACGCGCAGATTGTGCGGTCCGACATCATGGTCATGGCGTTCGATATCGCGCGGAGCAAAGCTCTTTTCGAGCAGGATCCCGACAAACTGCGTCAGTTTCTCACCTTTCAGGCCTCGGTGAGGGGCCTTGGCGCTGCCATCGTGGTCGACAAGGATCTGAATGTCGTGGCCCGTGCCAACGTCAACATCAATCAGACATTCGCTTTGCCGCCGCGCGATGCTTTGTCCCACATCACTGAGAAAGAGCCGCAAATCGTTTTGCTTCCGGACGCGAATTACGTCGCTGCGGTCATCAAGATTGAGCAGTTCGACAGCCATTATCTTTACACAACGCGCCTGCTGGACCCTCGCGTCGTGCCACAATTGCAGGCGACACGTGCAAGCGTTACCGAGTATGCCGCACTCGAGGCGCGACGCCTTGGCGTTCAGGTGGCGTTTGCGTTGATGTATACGGTGATCGCGCTGATTGTGTTGCTTTCAGCGGTCTGGATCGGGTTCAACTTTGCCAACCGGATGGTGGCGCCGATCCGGCGCCTGATAGGCGCCGCCAACGCAGTCTCTACCGGGAATCTTTACGTGCGAGTTCCGGTTCGTGAGGCGGAAGGCGATCTCGCTCACCTCGGCGAGACCTTCAATCGCATGACCCAGGAATTACGCACGCAGCGCGACGACATCATGCACGCGCACGATCTCATCGACAGCCGCCGACGCTTCACCGAGGCCGTGCTGGCCGGCGCCAGCGCGGGTGTTATTGGCGTTGATAGCAAGGGCAATGTCAGCATTCTGAACCGGTCTGCGGAAAAGCTGATCGGACGCGCCGAAAACGAGGCATTGGGTCACCCGCTGATCGACGTGCTGCCCGAACTTGCGGACACCATGGCGGCCGTTAAATCGGGTGCTCCGGCGCAAAATCAAATTACCATCAGCCGCAACGGCCGCGAACGAAATTTGTCGATTCGCGTCACCAGTGAACAATCCGCCGATGCGGATCGCGGCTACGTCGTGACGCTCGACGACATCACCGAACTGGTGGCTGCGCAGCGTACATCGGCATGGGCCGATGTCGCGCGCCGGATTGCGCATGAGATCAAGAATCCGCTCACGCCTATCCAGCTGTCGGCAGAACGTCTGCGGCGCAAATACGGAAAAATGATCGGCGAAGATCGCGGGGTATTCGAACAGTGCACCGACACGATTGTTCGCCAGGTCGACGACATAAGGCGGATGGTGGACGAGTTCTCGCACTTTGCGCGCATGCCCAAACCCGTCGTTGCCGCTGAAGACGTGGCGGATGCAATCCGGCAGACTGTTTTCCTGATGCGCGTCGGCAATTCGGAAATCGTTATCAACGTCGATATCAAAGAAGACCCGATGCCGGCGCGTTTCGACCGGCGCCTGATTTCGCAAGCGCTGACCAACATCATCAAGAACGCGACCGAAGCAATTGCCTCCGTACCGCCAAGCGAGCTCGGAAAGGGCGTAATCCAGGTGTACGCTGAAAGGGAAGGGGACGACATAATCATCGATGTCGTGGACAACGGCGTTGGCCTGCCGAAGGAAAATCGAAGCCGGCTGCTCGAGCCCTATGTCACGACCCGCGAAAAAGGTACCGGTCTTGGCCTTGCGATCGTAGGGCGCATCGTCGAGGAACACGGCGGCACGATCGAGTTGCGCGACGCCGCCGACAAAATTCCCGGTCAGCGCGGTGCCTGGGTGCGCGTACGGTTCGCCGCTTCCGGTAAGACTGAAAACGCAGAGTCCGAAAAGCCAAAAGTCGCAAGCGAGTAACAAATGGCTGGTGAAATTCTGATTGTCGACGACGAGGCTGACATCCGCGATCTGGTGGCCGGCATCCTCCAGGACGAGGGCTATAGCAC
>DAISKM010000109.1:0-4857 GCA_036820945.1 Pseudolabrys sp. | reverse complement strand
GGGTATAGCACGCGCACCGCGCGCAACAGCGACGATGCGCTCAATGCGATCGCAAGCCGAAGGCCGAACCTTGTGTTTCTCGATATCTGGCTGCAGGGCAGCAAACTTGACGGGCTGCAGCTGCTCGACACCGTCAAGCAGGAACAACCCGAGCTTCCGGTTGTCATGATTTCCGGCCACGGCAACATCGAAACCGCGGTGGCGGCCATCAAGCACGGCGCCTATGATTTCATCGAGAAGCCGTTCAAGGCCGATCGGCTTGTTCTGGTCGCAGACCGCGCGCTTGAGAATTCTCGCCTTAAGCGAGAGGTCAAGCAGCTCAAGCAACTCTCGCCGCAACCCTCGACGCTCATCGGACGTTCGGCCGCGATCGGACAACTGCGCCAGGCTATCGAACGCGTGGCCCCGACCAATAGCCGCGTGCTGGTCGTAGGCCCATCGGGGGCGGGCAAGGAACTCACCGCGCGAACAATTCACCAGTTGTCGGCCCGCGTGAACGGTCCTTTTGCCGTGATCAACGCCGCCGCAATCACCCCCGAGCGAATGGAAATAGAGCTTTTCGGCGTTGATCAATCCAACGGCTCGGAGGGGCGCAAGCCCGGAGCTCTCGAGGAGGCGCATGGCGGCACGCTCTTTATCGACGACATCGCGGACCTGCCGCGAGAGACGCAAAACAAGATCCTGCGCGTGCTTGTGGACCAGACCTTTCAACGGGTCGGGGGGAGCACCAAGATTGCCGTCGACGTGCGGATCGTCTCGTCGACCTCGCGCAATCTCGAGGCACTGATCACCGAAGGGAAATTCCGTGAGGATCTGTACCACCGGCTTGCGGTCGTGCCGATCCGCGTGCCCCCGCTTGCGGAGCGCCGTGAAGATATCCCTGACCTCGTCGACTACTTCATGGACCAGATTTCGGCGGCGACCGGCCTGCCGAAGCGACGCATTGGCGAGGACGCCATGGCGGTTCTGCAATCCCACAATTGGCCCGGAAATGTGCGACAGCTGCGCAACAACATCGAACGACTGATGATACTGGCCGGCGGCGATCCGGAGGCTGTGATGAACGCGAGCATGCTGCCGCCGGATGTCGGGTCGATGGTGCCGAGCATGCCGAACGGCAATGGGGGCGAGCACTTGATGGGCCTGCCGCTGCGCGATGCGCGCGAGGTGTTCGAGCGCGAATATCTGGTCGCGCAGATTAGCCGCTTCGGTGGCAACATATCGCGGACCGCCGAATTTGTCGGAATGGAGCGGTCAGCTTTGCACCGCAAGCTCAAGGCGCTCGGAATCGATTAACTGCTTATGTCGCGAATTGCCTACGTCAATGGCCGCTACTTGCCGAGGAACGAAGCCGAGGTTCCGGTCGAGGACCGTGGCTATCAGTTTGCCGACGGAGTCTATGAAGTCTGCGAGGTAAGGGGAGGGCGCCCGGTCGACGAACGACGTCATATGGCGCGTCTGGATCGCTCGCTTGGCGAGCTGCGCATCGCGCGTCCGATGTCGCAAGCCGCGCTGGCAGTTGTGTTGCGCGAAACAATTCGTCGAAATCGGGTGCGCGATGGCATTGTGTACGTCCAGGTCACGCGTGGCGTGGCGCGACGAGATTTTCCGTTCCCGTCTGCCGATACACGTCCGACTCTGGTTGTGACTGCGCGCAGTAGCCCTGTCGAACAGCTCGAGGACGTTGCAGCGCAAGGGATTGCGGTTGTCACCGTGCCTGACATCCGCTGGAAACGGGTGGATATAAAATCTGTGTCGTTGTTGCCTAACGTTTTGGCCAAACAGGCCGCACGCGAGCAGGGCGCACGCGAGGCTTGGCTTGTCGACACGCAAGGCCGTGTTACGGAGGGCGCCTCGTCGAATGCCTGGATCGTGAGCCGCGACGGTAAGCTGATAACTCATCCGATCGGGCAGGACATCCTGTCCGGGATCACGCGTTCGGTTGTAATCGATGCGGTCAAGGCGCAGGGCATCCCCTTTGAGGAACGCGCCTTTACCGTCGAGGAAGCCTATTCTGCCCGCGAGGCCTTCATTACATCGGCCAGCCAGACCGTGTTGCCGGTGGTCACCATCAACGGCCGGCCGGTCGGCAATGGCGCGCCCGGGCTGATCGCGACCGGCCTGCGGCGCGACTACCATCGCTATGCCGAGATCAGCGAATAGCCGTTTCAACGCGATTTTGGCCAAACCTTGAATCCGGCCAAAATCGACAAAATCCTTTAATTTCGGTAGGTTAGGGGCGCGCACGTCAACTTCTGCTTGCGCCGGAAAGGTAGCTGCCATCTAATAGTGGCACTCCCGGGGCCTCGCACCGCTTTGCGAGGGGCAAAGCGGCGCATGTTCTCAACGCATGCAGAAGGACTTGGGCAAAGAACGTCTCGCGCGCTAGACGCGAGCAAAAAATGGAAAAACGGCCATGGCCGCCGATCGTGCGCAAAACCTGCAAGACACATTTCTCAATCACGTCCGCAAAAGCAAAATACCGCTCACAATTTTTTTGGTGAACGGTGTCAAGTTACAGGGCGTCGTGACCTGGTTCGATAACTTCTGCGTGCTGTTGCGACGAGATGGACATTCCCAGCTCGTCTACAAGCATGCGATTTCGACCATCATGCCGGGTCACCCGATCCAGCTCTTCGAAGGCGCCGACGAGCCGCCGGCCGGAGATAAACCTTAGTTGGAAGTACGACGTCGCGACCAGCGTGCCGATCGTCTGAGCCCGACCGCATCGGGTGTCGAGACCGGTCGAGCGATTGTCATCGAGCCTTGGCTCAAGAAGCCTCCTCCCAGAGGCGGCAGCCGCTCGCCTGCGGACGCGCGCACGCCCGAAGCCCGTCTTGAGGAAGCGGTTGGGCTTGCGCGCGCTATCGACCTGACCGTCGTCGAATCCGGACTGGTGACGCTCAGTGAAATTCGACCCGCGACCTACATCGGCAAGGGCAAGGTCGATGAAATCGCCGGGCTTGCAAAAAGCGTGTCCGCTTCGATCGTGGTGATGGATTGTCCGCTTTCGCCTGTTCAGCAGCGCAATCTGGAGAAGGCGTGGAACACGAAAGTAATCGACCGCACGGGATTGATCCTTGAAATTTTCGGACGGCGCGCGCGCACGCGCGAGGGAGCGTTGCAGGTCGAGCTTGCGCATCTCACGTATCAGAAGAGCCGACTGGTGCGCTCCTGGACCCATCTCGAGCGTCAACGGGGCGGGTTCGGCTTCCTGGGCGGCCCCGGCGAGACCCAGATCGAAGCGGATCGCCGCGTCATTGAAGAGCGCATCGCGCGCATCGAGGTCGAGCTCGACAAGGTCAAGCGCACGCGCAAGCTGCATCGCGACAGCCGCAAGCGCGTGCCTTATCCGATCGTGGCGCTAGTCGGGTACACAAATGCCGGCAAGTCGACGCTGTTTAACCGGATGACCGCGGCGAGGGTGCTTTCGGCTGACATGTTGTTCGCAACACTCGACCCGACCCTGCGCGCAATCGAATTGCCGCACGGCGCAAGGGTCATCATGTCGGATACCGTCGGCTTCATCTCGGAGCTTCCCACCATGCTCGTGGCGGCATTCCGCGCGACGCTGGAAGAAGTCATCGAAGCGGATGTCATCCTGCACGTTCGCGATATTTCGCACGACGATTCAGAAGCGCAATTACGCGATGTCGAAAAAGTTCTCAGCGAATTGGATATTGCGGCAACTGATGGTCGGGTCATCGAAATCTGGAACAAGCTCGACAGATTGGATGGTGCCGGCCGGGAGCGGGTGCTGAACCTGGCCGCGCGTCAGACTTCCGTTCGACGCCCGATACCGGTCTCGGCGTTAACCGGAGAGGGGATCGACCGGGTCGTCGATGCGATCGAGGCGCGTTTAAGCGAAAGCCGCCTCACGCTCGAAGTCTCGATCGACCCTGCGGACGGCGCCGGCTTGAGTTGGCTCTATCGCCACTCGGAGGTGCTGGTAAAGGACATGCGTGACGATGGCAGATTGGCCGTGACCGTGCGGGCAGATCCCGACAACGCGGCACGGGTGCGCGCCCGGTTCAATTCCTGAAGTTATTTTTCGGCAGCCTTCGTCTCGTTCCACAACTCGTCCATTTCAGCGAGGCTCGAACTCTTCGGCGTTTTTCCCCGCGCCGCCAAGGCGCGTTCAATGGCCGCGAAGCGCCGTTCGAATTTGAGATTGGCGTCACGCAGGACGCCCTCGGGGTTGGCATCGAGATGACGGGCAAGGTTGACTACGGCGAACAGAAGATCGCCAACCTCTCCACCCACGCGGCTCTTGTCGGCGTGGTCGAGCTCCCTCTCAATCTCGTCCGCTTCCTCCCGGATCTTGGCCAGGACGGCTTTCGGATCGTTCCAGTCAAACCCCACCCGCCCGGCTCTGTCCTGCAGCTTCAATGCGCGGGTTAACGCGGGTAGGGCAACCGGTACCCCGGCCAATGCTCCGCCCGGCGCCTCCTCGCCTCGCTCGGCCTTTTCCTCGGCCTTGATCCGTTCCCACAGGCCCTCGACCGATTTGGCGGTCTTGCCCTCGGCATCCGCAAAGACGTGCGGGTGCCGGCGCACAAGCTTGGTGGTGATCGTTTCGACCACGTCGGCAAAATCGAAGGCGCCTTGCTCCTGCGCCATTCGCGCGTGAAAGACGACCTGCAGCAGGAGGTCGCCAAGTTCATCCTTCAACCCGACAAGATCATCACGGGCGATCGCGTCCGCCACCTCGTAGGCTTCCTCGATTGTATAAGGCGCGATGGTGCGAAAACTCTGCTCCAGGTCCCACGGGCAGCCGGTGCCTGGCGTCCGCAGGGCCGCCATGATCTCAATCAGGCGGGAGATGTCGCGGGAGGGCTTCACGGGCTGCAGACCGGT
>DAISKM010000108.1:0-9070 GCA_036820945.1 Pseudolabrys sp. | reverse complement strand
GCTCTGCAATGGCAGCGGAACTGCGTTGACTTCTTCGTGGTTTCTACCAATCTTTCGTTATTCCCATGGTGCCAAAACGCGCCTGGGAACAGTTGCAACGGCATAAGGAGAAAATAGCCATTCGTCGTCCGATGAAGTCCGCGCTGCCCGTTCAGAAGGACGGCCCGCGCATAAACGAGGAGATCCGCGTCCGCGAGGTCCAGCTAATCGATGCCAGTGGTCACAACCATGGTCCCACGCCCATCCAAGCCGCGCTAGATATGGCGCAGGCGGCGGGTCTCGACCTGGTGGAGATTGCCCCCAACTCGTCGCCACCCGTCTGCAAAATCCTGGATTACGGCAAGTACAAGTACCAGGCGCAGAAGAAGGCGGCAGAAGCCCGCAAAAAGCAGAAAGTCGTCGAGGTCAAGGAGATCAAGCTCCGGCCGATGATCGACGACCACGATTATCAGGTAAAAATGCGCTCGATGAAGCGCTTCTTCGAGGACGGCGATAAGGTCAAAATCACCTTGCGCTTTCGCGGCCGTGAAATGGCACACCAAGAGTTGGGTACTAAATTGCTCGACCGCGTGAAGGACGATGTCGGTCCGATCGCAAAGGTCGAGCAGGAGCCGAAATTCGAAGGCCGGCAAATGATCATGGTCCTGGCGCCCCGCTAGGGCCAAAAGCATACTTGTATCGGCCGATGCCCTGCTCCGCGCCGGAGCGGTGCATCGGCATTTTCGCCCGCAATTAGAGACACGGCCGATGGTTGCATGAGTGGGCGGCCTCTGCCATAACGCCGGCCATCGCTGCCCGGCCAGTAAGGGCTGCCGTGGCCGCGATTAACGCTCAATCCCGAGCACACAGCTCCAGGCCAAAAAGCCTACGAGCATTTTCCGGCCATGCGGCTTGTCCGCGCGGCCGATGAGGAGAGCCAAATGCCCAAGTTGAAGACCAAATCCGGCGCCAAAAAGCGTTTCAAGATTACGGCGTCCGGCAAGGTGAAATACCAGCAGACCGGCAAACGCCACGGCATGATCAAGCGGACAACCAAGACGATCCGAGAGCATCGCGGCACCAAGGTGCTGTTCAAAACCGACGGCGAGACCGTCAAGAAGAACTGGTTACCCTACGGCTGACCGGTCTTTAGGCCGCTGACCACGGCTTTCACTGTAACCATTCGCTCGTTCTGCAAGGAGATTTCCCATGGCCCGCGTCAAGCGTGGTGTCACGTCGCATGCCAAGCACAAGAAGGTCCTCAAGGCCGCCAAAGGCTATTATGGCCGCCGCAAAAACACGATTCGCATCGCCAAGCAGGCGGTGGAGAAGGCGAACCAATATGCTTTCCGCGATCGCAAGCGGCGCAAGCGCACATTCCGCGCGCTCTGGATCCAGCGCCTGAACGCGGCGGTGCGGCCATTCGGGCTGAATTACAGCCGCTTCATAGCTGGCCTCGCCAAAGCGGGTCTGACCGTTGATCGCAAGGTGCTGTCCGACCTTGCCATTCGCGAGCCCGCGGCCTTCCAGGCAATCGTCGAAAAGGCCAAGGCCGCTTTGCCGGCTTAAAAAGCATGCTCGGCCTCTTGCCGGGCATCCACGTCTTTCTTGTTGCAACCAAGACGTGGATGGCCGGGACAAGCCCGGCCATGACCAGCTAGAAGCCTGATGAGCCATGACCGATATCGCGCAAATGGAGCAGGATCTGCTTGCTGCCGTTGCCTCGGCGAGGGACGAGGCAGCGCTCGAAGCCGTGCGCGTGGCGGCATTGGGCAAGAGCGGTTCGGTGTCGGCGCTGCTCAAGACGCTCGGCAGCATGACCCCCGAAGAGCGCAAGATCCAGGGTCCGGCCATCAATGGATTGAAAGATCGCCTGACCGCAGCGATCGCAGAGGCGAAAGACAAGCTTGGTGCAGCCGCGCTTGACGCCAGACTCAACACCGAAACTATCGACCTCACGTTGCCAGTTCGCGAAACACCCGCTGAAACGGGCCGTGTCCATCCGATCAGCCAGGTCACCGACGAGCTGACGGCGATTTTTGCCGACATGGGTTTTGCGGTGGCCGAAGGGCCCGACATCGAGAGTGACGACTACAATTTCACCAAGCTGAATTTTCCCGAAGGCCATCCGGCGCGGGAGATGCACGACACTTTTTATTTCCCGCCGAAGCCGGATGGTTCGCGACTGCTGCTGCGCACGCACACATCACCGGTCCAGGTGCGTACGATGCTCAGCCAGAAGCCGCCGATCCGTGTCATTTGCCCGGGCCGTACATATCGCAGCGATTCGGATCAAACGCATACGCCGATGTTTCATCAGGTCGAAGGCCTTGTCATCGACAAGGGATCTCACCTGGGTCATCTGAAATGGATACTCGAGGAATTTTGCAAGGCATTCTTCGAAGTCGACAGCGTGAAGATGCGCTTTCGTCCGTCGTTCTTCCCGTTCACCGAGCCATCGCTTGAAGTCGACATCCAGTGCAAGCGCGACAAGGGCGAAATTCGTTTCGGGGAAGGCGACGACTGGCTGGAAATTCTCGGTTGCGGAATGGTGCATCCCAATGTGCTGCGCAATTGCGGGCTCGATCCCGATGAATATCAGGGCTTTGCCTGGGGCCTGGGGATCGACCGCATCGCTATGCTCAAGTACGGCATGAACGATCTCCGCGCCTTCTTCGAAGCAGACATGCGCTGGCTTGCGCACTACGGCTTCCGGCCACTTGACTTTCCCACTCTCGCCGGGGGCTTGAGCGGATGAGACGCCAGGGCGACGTTTTTCCTAACCCTCCCCCTCAAGGGGCGAGGGAACGCGCGAGCGGAGCCGCGCGATGAAATTCACGCTGGCCTGGCTGAAAGAGCACCTCGACACCGACGCGTCGTTGGCCGAGATCGTCGACAGGCTGACGATGATCGGGCTTGAAGTTGAGAACGTCGAGGACAAGGCAAGCCAGCTCAAGCCATTTGTCATCGCGTCTGTGATCTCGGCCGAAAAACATCCAAACGCCGATCGCCTCCGCGTATGCATGGTCGACGTCGGTGACGGCAAGCCGATCCAGGTCGTCTGCGGCGCTCCAAACGCGCGCACTGGCATGAAAGGCGTCTTTTCGCCGCCGGGCACGTTCATTCCCGGCAAGAACATCACGCTCGGCGTTGGCATGATCCGCGGCGTTGAAAGTCGCGGCATGCTGTGCTCGCCGGCTGAGCTGCTGATTTCCGATGATCACGAAGGAATCATCGACCTGCCCGCCGATGCGCCGGTCGGTAAACCCTATGTCGAGTGGGCCGGTCTCGGCGATCCCGTGATTGAGATCAATCTCACGCCCAATCGTCCGGATTGCACCGGCGTTGCCGGCATCGCACGCGATCTCGGCGCCACATCGATCGGCACGTACAAGAACAGGATCCCCAAGCCGGTGAAGGGTGCATTCCCCTGCCCGGTCAAGGTTACGCTCGAATTTAGCAAGACGCCTCCGCTCTGCCGAGCTTTCGCACTGCGGTTGGTTCGCGGGGTAAAGAATGGTCCGTCGCCGGATTGGCTGCAGAGAAGGCTCACGGCGATAGGGTTGCGGCCGATCAATGCATTGGTCGACATTACCAATTACATCACTTTCGACCGTGGCCGGCCGCTGCACGTCTTCGACGCTGCAAAAGTACACGGCAACCTGACTGTGCGGCGCGCCAGGAATGGCGAGAAGTTGCTCGCGCTCGACGGCAAGACCTACACGCTTGACGAAGCAACCTGCGTGATTGCCGACGAGAACGGCGTCGAGTCGCTCGCGGGCATTATGGGCGGGGAAGCGACGGGATGCTCGGATAGCACGACCGACGTGCTGATTGAGTCGGCGCTTTGGGACGAACTCAATATCGCTCAGACCGGCCGCAAGCTCGGCATCAATTCCGATGCGCGTTATCGCTTCGAGCGCGGCGTTGATCCGGCGTTCATGCTGCCAGGTCTCGAACAGGCCACACAAATTGTGCTCGATCTTTGCGGCGGACAGCCGTCCGACGTGGTGGTTGCCGGGAACCCGACGCCAAAAGAAAAGGTCATCGATTTCCCGTTGAGCGAGTTACCCCGCCTTGCCGGAATGAAATTGCCCCTGCCTGACATACGTCGCGTCCTCGAGAAACTCGGCTTCTTCGTCGCCGGCCAGGGCGAGCGGATGAAGGTAGCCGTGCCGTCCTGGCGGCCGGACGTTCAGGGACGGGCGGACATTGTCGAGGAGATCGTGCGCATTTTCGGCGTCGAGCGCGTGCCTTCAACGCCGTTTCCTCGGGAGCATGCGCGCAAGCCAGTGCTTACTACGATCCAGAATCGGACCCGCAAGGCCAAGCGCGCGCTAGCCGCCAGCGGGCTCGTCGAAGCCGTCACCTGGTCGTTCGTTTCCAGGCGGGAAGCGGAGTTGTTCGGCGGAGGCAAGCCCCAGCTGTCACTCGCCAATCCCATCGCTGCCGAACTCTCCGACATGCGTCCGAGCCTGCTTCCGGGCCTGATCATGGCAGCGCAACGCAATGCCGACCACGGCCATCCCGACGTCGCCCTGTTCGAGGTGGGACAAATTTTTGCCGGCGACAGGCCAGAGGATCAGTTGACCGCAGCCAGCGGATTGCGCCGCGCGCTCGCCAAGCCGTCGGGCAGC
Source organism: Pseudolabrys sp. (assembly GCA_036820945.1). Lineage (GTDB taxonomy): Bacteria > Pseudomonadota > Alphaproteobacteria > Rhizobiales > Xanthobacteraceae > Pseudolabrys. The sequence continues at coordinate 4,454 of DAISKM010000108.1, read as the reverse complement.
GGTCGCCATTGGTCAACCAAAGCACAGCCGGTTGACGCGTTCGATGCAAAGTCCGACGCCTTCGCGGCATTGTCGGCAGCGGGAAGCCCCATGCAGCCGTTGCAAGTCGTGCCGGGCGGCCCGCCATGGTTTCACCCCGGCCGCAGCGGGACCGTGCAGATCGGACCGCAGAACATCCTGGGTCACTTCGGCGAATTGCATCCGCGCGTGGTTGCCGCGCTGAATGCCGACGGCCCGCTTGTGGCATTCGAGGTCATTCTCGAAAAGATCCCCGAGCCGAAGCAACGAAGCACGCGGGCGAAAGCTCCGCTGGAATTGTCACCGTTCCAGCCCGTAGAGCGGGATTTCGCCTTTGTGGTGGACAGTGCGGTCAAGGCCGCCGACATCATTCGCGCCGCGCAGAACGTCGACAGAAAGCTTGTCGCCGACGTCAATGTGTTCGACGTCTACGAAGGCAAGGGCATCGAGCCCGGCAAGAAGTCGATTGCCATCGCCGTTACGATTCAGCCGCTCGAAAAGACCATGACCGACGCTGAGATCGACGCCCTCTCGGAGAAGATCGTCGCCGAAGTCAAGAAGCGAACCGGCGGCATATTGAGAGCCTAAAGCCCGTTCATTCCTGCAGCGCAATAACTACGCCGGCAGTAAATCGGCGTAAGCGAATCCATCGCGCTCGACGGTCGCTCCGACCTTAATGGCGATCTCGCGCGCGAGCATGGGGCCCGCCGACACGAAAGAATGAAATTCGCCGTTCTCCCCGCAAGGATCGATGTTGTCCGGCAGCGCGGCGAGCAGTGCGCCGTCAAACCTTCGACCGGCGAATGAACCCGGCAATTTCTTCAGGTCCACCGTGGAAAGGCGCGCTTCGACCCCACTTTCAATCATTTCGCGTGCGAGCGCAGCGGTCTGCCGGCCCCACACGGGAAAAACCGGCGTAATGCCGGTCCCCGCAAGATGTCGCTCGCGATACGCCCGCACGTCCGAGAGAAACAAGTCCCCGAAGATCATGTGCGTGACCCCGGAAGCGCGCGCCTCATCAAGCGCCGCTGCCATCTTTTGCTCATACACCTCGTTCGAACACGGAAACGGAATGTACACAACGATCGCGAGCAGACCCGCCGCATCGAGCTGCGCGCGCAACAATTCTTCGCGGACGCCGTGCATGCTCACGCGGCCGAAGACCTCGGTGACTGTCGTCAAGGCGCCGATAATTTCAAGATCGCCCGCGCGACGCACTTCATGCAGCGCCCACGCGCTGTCCTTGCCGCTCGACCAGGCCACCAGCGCTTTCGAGCGTTTCGATATCAATCATTCGCTCCGCGGCGGCGGCGCTGCTTGGTGCGCTGGGTCGGCTTCTCCTCGTCCGGACTCTTCAAGGCGCCGATCTGCCGCAAAGCCGCTTCGGCCGCGCGCTGACCCGAGTCCCACGCTCCGTTCACTGTGCCCCATTGCGTTTCGTGCGCGGCCTCGCCGGCCAGCCACACACGGCCCCCTATTGGCTCCGCCAGGATCCTGCGCGCATCGGCAGCGCCGGGTGCCGCCGCCGACATCGCGCCCAATACAAAAGGCTCCTCGTTCCACCGCGTGGCGTGGCTGCGCCTGATCTTGTTTTTGACGGCGGCGCCGAAAAGCGAACCCAACCAGTCGCGGGCAAATTCAACCATTGCCGGCGTGCCCTTCGCCGACAGATCGCGTCCGAAATCTCCTCCGACCTCGACCAGATGCAGGCTTGTGCCGGAAACATTGGCAAGCAGGGCCGCGGTCTGCCGGGTCGTTGATTTCTCGAAGACAAGCTCATCGCGTTGCAGATTGAGCGGATTACCCGGCATCTCAAGCGCAATGTGATCGTAACTGCCGAGTGCGAGAGCCGCCGCGGCATCAAGCTGGCGTCTCGATAATTCCGGCCTGAATGCAATCTTCTCCGCAGTGAGCACGTTGGTCGACCCCGTGACAATGGCGGTGCGTGCGCGCGCGGAGCCTTTAGGCGTGACGATATTCACGCCACTGCGGTCCCAGTCGATGCGGATGACAGGGGTCGACAACCGTACGGGCAGGCCGGCTGCAAGGCTGGCCAACAGGGCACCGTATCCCTGGCGGCAAAAGGCGTCATTCTCCCGCTCGGCCGCACGCCCAATGTCCACCGCGGAAATCGCCGCAAGATCCTTGCTGTATGCGAACGGACCGAGGACGAATTCGGCGGTCGAGCGCCAATCGCCAAGATCAGCGGGCATTGCACGCGCCGCCGGGATATCGTTTCTGCCGCGGCCGGCATCGACGATGGCCCGGCGCGATCGCACCAACGTGGCGAGGAAACTTTCCAGTTCCGCGTCGCGCGCGTTGCGTGGACCGATGCGGACCGTCTGCCCTCGCGGGGCGGAATATATATCGAGTCCGCTGGTCGAGGTTGAGCCGGTAAACGAGCCGGTGTCTGGACGGTGAATCCAGTGCGCGCCGAGATCGAAGGGCACGCCGAAAATCGTCAGGTCGGTCAGGCAACGGCCGCCGACACGATTGCTCGCTTCAAACAGGACAAAGCGGCGATTGGCGGCGGCCACGCGACGTGCCGCCGCAATCCCCGCGGCTCCTGCGCCAATGATCGCCACATCCGCTTCAGCAGCGGGTTGGGCGCGCGCGACCGCAGGCGCGGCGACAAACGCCGCGGAGGCAGCGAGGAATGAGCGTCGGCTAAGCCCCCACATGGTATCCAAAGGCTTGCTTGACCTGCGGGCAGAATGCCTGAACGCATCTGATGCGGCAAATTTTATGGCTAACGATTCGTAAGTCTCTGCAGCCAGCGGGCTGCCACAGTGAGATGAACGAAATTGCAATTACTTCCGACTAATTTTCACTGCAGGACGTCACGCGGGGAACAGTTCCGCAGAGGGGAACCTCGACACGCCAAGAAAATGGCGCCGAGGATCGGTCATGGGTTGGATGGTCGACGGGGTCGGGCGCCTTTTAGCCCACTATCTCGAAAAGCCCGTGCAAGGCTACGAGCCGTTTACGCCGTCGGATCCCGATGCTCTCCGCGCGACCCTGCAGCCAGGCGACGTGCTCCTGGTTGAAGGAAACAATCACATTTCAGGCGTCATCAAATACCTCACCCAGTCCACCTGGTCGCATGCGGCGTTGTACGTGGGCCCGATTGGCGATCGCGCAACCTCCGACGGCGAACCTTTGGTCCTTGTAGAAGCCAACCTTGGACAAGGCGTTGTTGCCGCGCCGCTATCCAAATATGCCCATTTCCACACCAGGATCTGCCGTCCGACGCAGCTCGACGACGAAGATCGCGCGCGGGTTTGCGCTTACGCCGCCGAGCGCATCGGCTTTGATTACGATCTCAAGAACATCATCGACCTGATGCGCTATCTGTTTCCATTGCCGGTGCCGCAGCGCTGGCGCCGCCGGATGATCGCCCTCGGTTCCGGCCATCCCACGCGCATCATTTGCTCGGCGCTGATCGCGCAGGCCTTCGAGACGGTGCGCTATCCAATCCTGCCAAAAGTGACATTGGCCGAGAGCAGGTCGGCGCGCCGGGAGATTCTCGAGATCCGCCACTCTTCGCTCTACGCGCCGCGCGATTTCGATATCTCCCCGTATTTCGAGGTGGTCAAGCCAACGATTGTGCGCGGCTTCAACTACAAGGCAGTGGCCTGGGCCGACGTGCATCGTCCGGCCGCCGAAGCGATCCCTGCTGCGGTCCCGGCGCACGACGACAGGCTTTCAACGGTTGCCTAGATTGCAGGCTTGCTGATCGCCGCAACCCGCCTTAACTGTGCGGGGATGATCGACGCCGCCTATAAAGCTCTTTCGCAGATGTTTGCGCCGACTTTGCGCTTTGTGCTGCTCAAGGCGGTCGGGCTCGCGCTCGTTCTCATCGCTGTGATTGGAGTTCTGCTGTATCGACTGTTGGCGGCGTGGGCGGAAACCGGCGCCAATTGGGCCGAGCAAACCGCCGGCGTGGCGCCGCACGCTGTCTGGTCTGCCCTGGCCTGGCTGCTTTCAATCATGGCGGGCCTGGGCATCATCACCGGTGCGCTGTTTCTCATGCCTGCGGTGAGCGCATTTGTCGGCAGTTTCTTTGTCGACGAAATCGGCGAGGCCGTCGAGCACGAGCATTACCCCCGCGAACCGGTCGGCCGACCCCTGCCAGTCCTGCTCGCCGTGGTTGAAGGCCTGAAGGTCGCTTTGCTGGCTCTGCTCGTCTATCTGTGCGCACTACCGTTTTTCCTCGTGGCAGGCCTGGGCGTGATCATGCTGTTTCTGGCGAATTCGTATTTGCTGGGACGTGAATATTTCGAGTTGGCCGCCATGCGTTTTCGTCCACCGGACGAGGCGAAAGCGATCCGTAAAGCCAACGCGATCTATCTGTTTGTTGCGGGCATGATCATCGCCGCTTTCGTGTCGATACCCATCCTCAATTTTGCGACGCCGGTTTTTGCCATGGCCTTCAT
>DAISKM010000107.1:2720-9139 GCA_036820945.1 Pseudolabrys sp. | reverse complement strand
CCCAGGGAGGAGCATCATGGCAAGCGATGTAACACGCAGAAAGTTTCTGAATGGCGTTGCAGTTGGGGCCGCTGCAATGACTGCGGGACAGGCGACTTATTTCGCCGGACCGCGGCCTGCTCACGCGGCTTTCAAGGCCAAGGGAAACATTCCGGACAAGCCATTCAAGACTGGTCACATTACGTTTCTGACCGGTCCCGCCAATCTCTTGGGCGAACCCGGCCGGAAAGGCCACCTGATGGCGGCCGAAGAAATCAACGCCGACGGTGGACTCCTCGGCAAGCGCAAGATCGAAACCATCATGGCCGACGAGGCGGCTGGCACCGATGCCAATGTCAAAGAGCTTCGCCGCATGAAGCTCTCCGAGAATATCGACTTGTTCACCGGCGTCATTTCCAGCGGCAACACGCCTGCCCTCGGCCCGGTCGCCGAGGAACTGCAGGTGCTCACGATGTTCAACGATGGCTGCACCGACTTCCTGTTCGACAAGGCGGTACCCAAGCCCAAATACACCTTCCGCGTAACCAACATTCAATCCGCCGATGGCGTTACGTCAGCAGTCGGCGCAGCGAAGGCCTGGCCGAATGCAAAGCGGGTCGGATCGATCCAGCCCGACTACAGCTACGGCCGCAACGTGCATGAACATTTCATGCTGGCTTTCCAAAAGCTGGTTCCCGGCGCAACCGCCGTCTCCGAGGCATGGCCGAAGCTCGGCGCCACCGACTTCACCCCGCACATCACCAAACTCCTGTCTGATCAGCCGGAAATCCTGATTTGCGGTTTATGGGGCGGAGACTACGTGGCGTTCTACAAACAGGCGCTGCGTTACGGTCTGTTCGACAAGATGAAGGTCGCCACCACGCTGGCATTCGGCGGGCAACCGCACGCCATCGGGAAGGACCACCCCGAAGGAGTGCTCGCTGGTTGCCACGCCAACTACTTCTTCACGCACCCGACGAAAGGACGCTGGCCGATCAACGACTCGTTCGTCGAGCGTTACTACAAGCGTTGGAACGAGTACCCGAGCTTCGAGTCGGACGGCGCCTACACGGCGCTTTACCTGCTTAAGGCCGCAATCGAGAAGGCCAATCTGCTTGTCGGCGGCTGGCCCGAGGATGATGTCATCATCGCCATGCTCGAGGGCATAGGGTTGGATTCGCCGGCCGGCTACATCTACATCCGGCCCGACAACCACCAAGGCTATAAAGACACGATCATCGGGATGACCAAGAACGATCCCAAGTATGAATTCCCCGTTTGGGATCCGAAGTCGATCATCACGATTCCCATCCGGGACATTACGGCGCCGCCCAACTGGCCGAAGCCCGGAACGTCGCACAACGAGTCAACCGCGGCGGCCAACTGGTTGAAGACCACTTGGCTGACGTGAAGTCACCTGATCGGACAGCGGCCGTGTTTGACTGACACGGCCGCTTCTTTCTCAGCGGAAGCAAGACTGGCGATGCACCCGGGCACTGATAGGCTGGTCGGGCGAGGGTTGTTTTCCGGCCAACTTGCGCCGTGCGATCCGTCCCCGCGAGGGATCGTCAAGGGCGCGGTCGGTGCAATCATGGTTGCCGGTCTGCTCGTCGTCGGCGGTAAGGGTAGCGCTGGTCACTCGGTGGGTCACTTTCCCTCGTTTTACCCCGATGAGATTCGCATTGAAGCAATCGAACCCGCAGCGGCCGCCAAGGGCCTGAGCGACGAAACCTTGCATGCCTATATCGGTGCCGCACCCGCGTTCGCTGGGCCGACGCCGAAGCACGTGGAGTCGGTGCGGTCGCTCGGATCGATTCTGGTTCTTTCCTTCAAGACAGCCTCCGGACGCTTCGCTTCCGCCGAGGCCCGTTGTGCTGCCGCCCGCGGATTCCTGGCAGCGCTCCGCCATGAAAAAACAGGCGGCTTCATTTTCCATCCCTACCCCGTAACCCCGTATCACGCCGATTACCTGCATCACCTGGACCGTGTCGACGCGGCCATGGGCGCGCTTGGTAGCGCGCCCGCGCCGGCGTCGTCCGAGAAGCTTGGCGCCAGGGGCCCACTCGCGACTGCAATCGTGCGCGCGCGATGGCAACTCGCTGCCGATGGCGCGGACGTTCTCCTCGAGGAAGTACAGATCGGCGACCTGCTCGCAAGCACGGGCGTACCGTTTGACGGTTGGTCGGGACTGCCGTGGGCGAAGGAAGGCTGGTTCGAAGCACATCGGCTGCTTGCGCCCACACTCGCTGGCGCAGCACGGGAGGCGATCGATGACGACTATGAGCGCCTGGTCCGCGGCGAAACGCTCGGCATGGCAGAACGAGCAGATCTGGAGCGGCGCCTCGTCGCCGCGCTCACTCAAAGCTGCGAACGCATGGTCGTTGGTTACACGACAAAGGACGAATTTGTTGACGCCGCCTACCCCGCAGGTATCGAAAACGTCGCCTACGACTCGCTCAGCGGCCTGAACAGTCCCATTTTTCTGCGCACTGCGAAGCTTAAGGAATACCCGTGGAACGGCAAGCTGCACCTTGGCGTGCGCGAGCGTTCCACGAGCGCCTGGAATCCGGTAGCCGGTTTCACCGATCCGATGGGGCGGTTGATCTGGTCGGCTGTCGGCGATCCCGCGATGATCCAGTTTCCGTTCAACGCCAGCTGGATGCACAACCGTGTGCAATCGGTCGTCACCAAGGTGGAGGGCCAATCCGGCGGCATCCGTGTACCCTCCGATGCTTTTCGACTGCAGCCGGGGACGGGAGCACTTCAACCCGTCGAGGCCAGAACCTTCGCGTCGGCGAAGGTTGTGTATGAGGTGCTTTCCTCGCCGTTCGAGGACGGCTCCGAGATGGACGTCGCCGACGTGATCTATCCGTTCGTCTTCGCCCATCGCTGGGGGGCAAAGGTGAATGCAGGCGGAGATGCTCACGAGCCGGGGCTGGAGCCGACTCTGGCCGCGATGCAAGAACGCCTGGCAGGACTTAAGATTGCTCGCGTCGAGCGGACGAAGCACGTCATCGCGGAGAACTGGGAAATCTTTACCAACAGCCCTGTGGTCGAGGTCTATCTTCGGGATGTTCCACACGACGAGCTACAGGTCGCGGCAATGGCGCCGCCGTGGAGCACGACGCCCTGGCATCTTCTGGCATTGATGGAAGAAGCGGTGACACGCGGCTATGCAGCCTTTTCCCAGAAGGAGTCGGAACGGCGGCGCATCCCCTGGATGGATCTTGTTCGCGACCAAGGTTTGCAGACAAAGCTCTTGGCTCTGATTGCCCAGTTCGAGCGGGAAAGTTATCGCCCCGAAACGTTGAAGGAATTTGTAACCGCCGGGGCCGCACAGGCGCGCTGGCGCGCGCTGGCCGCCTTCGCCGGAAAGAACGGGCACTTTCTCGTGACCAACGGCCCGTATCGGCTGGCACAGTGGACGCCCGACACGGCGGTGCTGCAGGCTGTCCGTGAGGTCACCTATCCGCTCGGCTTCGGCACCTTCGACCGCTTTGTCCATCCGCCGCGTGCGGTGATCGAGTCCCTCACACATGAGACTGGCATGATTTCCGTCCGCGCCAACGCGGAAATGGTCTTGAAGATGGGTCGCGACTACAAGGTGACAAAAGAACCGCTGCTGCGAACGACCATGCGAGGAACTTTTGGGTTGCTCGTTGTTTCGCGCTATCTCCTGATTGGTCCCGACGGCAAAGTTCGCAATCTCGACAAGATGCATTGGGAGGACGATGGACGATTCACGATCACCCTTCCCGAGCGGCTGCCGCCAGGCGAGTACACGGTAAACCTCGCTATTTTCCTCGACGGCAATTCCATGGTTCCATCGGCGAGGTCGCTGCGTTTTCGCATTGGTGGAGCAAAATCGCCAGGCTAGGCAAATGCACCTAAGGCAACGGATTCGGCGGGGCAAAAATGGATATCCTGATCATTCAAATTCTGAATTCCATTTTCTACGCCTGTATTCTGTTCCTCATCGCCGCCGGGCTCAGTCTCATCTACGGCGTCATGCGGATCGTCAACCTGGCGCATGGCAGCCTTTACGCACTTGGTGCGTATGTCACTGCCTGGGCGATCGGCACAGTCGCTGCGGGAGCGCCTCTTTGGGTGTTATTCTTGTTGCTACCCTTAGGCGCAATCGTGGTTGCGGCTGTCGGCGCTTTGATCGAGCCAACGCTGCTGCGGCCGCTCTATAACCGGCCGGAAGAATATCAGCTCCTGATCACTTTCGCGCTGTTGCTGATTCTCGAGGACGTCATGCACTTCCTGTTCGGGGGCGTGCCGCTCACAGCAGGCGCCGTCATCGACAGCATGGGCACCATGCGGGTTATGAACCTGCAATATCCTATCTATAATCTCGTGGTCATCGTCATCGGCATCATGGCCGCCGTCTTTCTCTGGGCCGTCATCTATCGCACAAGGTTTGGCGTTATCCTCAGAGCCACGTCGCAGAACATGCGCATGGCCTCTGCACTTGGGATTAACGTCAAGTGGGTCTACGTCCAGGCATTTGCGCTTGGCTGCTTCATGGCTGGCCTCGGAGGTGCGGTCGTCGTACCTGCGCAGGCAGCCGTGCTTGGCATGGGCGTCGAGGCGCTGATCCTCGCGTTCGTCGTCGTGGTCATCGGCGGACTCGGCAGCCTCGAAGGCGCCTTGATCGGCGCGCTCATCGTGAGCTTCGTGCGCACGGCCGGCATCCAGTTTTTCCCTGAGATCGAACTCGCGGTTCTCTATCTGATCGCGGCTCTCGTGCTGCTGATAAGGCCGACAGGCCTGTTCGGGAGGGCGTGACGATGCAGAACAATACTGCAAGCACCGGACCATCGACACGGTTGATCGTTGCCTGCGCGATCCCGATTCTTCTCGTCCTCCTGGCGCTGCCGAGATTTATTGACGTTTATCAGACGCAGTTGTTCACCTACGGACTGATCTATGCAATCGCAGCGCTCGGCTTCAATTTGCTGCTCGGATACACCGGCCTGCTCTCCTTCGGTCATTCGGCATATTTCGGCCTCGGTGCCTACTCCGCCGCCTTCCTGGTCAAATATTTCGGCGTGGGCTCAATCGAGATCTACATTTTGGTAGGGCTCGTCACCACCGGGCTGATTTCAGGGGCGTTCGGCTATGTCTGCGTCCGCCACACCCGTATTTTCTTCGGCATCCTGACGCTCGCGCTCTCGCAGGTGCTGTGGACGCTGGCCTACAAATTCTTCTGGGTGACGGGCGGGACCGATGGCCTGCGTGTCGCTTTCGCCAATTTGACGCTGGTTGGCGGCTTGATCGAATTCAAGGGCCGCAACGCCTACCAGTCATTCGTGCAGTCTTATTATTATTACGTGCTGTTTCTGTTCTGCGTTTGCACCACGCTCATGTGGGTGATCGTGCATTCGCCGTTCGGCAAGGCCCTACAAGCGATCCGCGATAACGAGACGCGCGCGCAGTTCCTCGGCATTCCGATCCGGCGCTATCGCTGGATCGCATTTCTGCTATCCGGCAGCTTCACCGGTCTTGCCGGCATCCTGTGGGTACCGCTGAACGGCCTGGTCACGCCCGATATTCTGTATTGGCCGTTCTCCGGCGAGATCGTGTTCATGACCGTGCTCGGTGGCTTCCGCACTTTTACCGGGCCGATCGTCGGCGCCGTGGTGTTCAACTATCTCAAGGTCTATGCCGTCGCGAGCACCGCCTACTGGCAATTCATGCTCGGTGCCGTGCTCGTTGTCTTGGTACTGGTATTGCCGACAGGCATTGTCGGAACGTTGTCGCGCCAATTCCGCAGGGTCAGGAAGAGAGCATGATATGAATCTTCTCGAAACCATAAACCTGAAAAAATATTTCGGCGACACGCGTGCTGTCGACAATGTCACCCTGACCGTCGCGGAGCGCGAGTTCGTCTCGCTGGTCGGCCCCAACGGCGCCGGCAAGACCTCACTTATCAATGTAATCAGCGCGTTGCTCCCGTCCGACTCGGGCAAGATCCTGTTCAAGGGCGACGACATTACTCACGCTACCGTGACAGAGCGCGTCAAGGCAGGGATCGCACGCAGCTTTCAGATCGTGAACCTGTTCGATGACCTTACCGCGTTCGATAATGTGACGCTGACGATCTTTTCGCGTCAGGGCAAGACTGCCGATCTGTTGGCGCTCGCGCATCTCGATCACGCGGTTAGCGCCGAGGCCGATGCCGTGCTTCGCAACTTCAACCTTGCCGACAAACGCAATGAGCGCGCACGCGATCTCGCGCAAGGTGAGCGAAAACTGCTTGACGTGGCGCTTGCCTACGCGCTGAAGCCGAAACTCTTGTTCCTCGATGAACCGACGAGCGGGGTCAGCACCCGCGATAAAGGCCAGATCATGGATACGATCGCTTCCGTGGTACGAGGCGAAGGAATCACGGCTGTGATTGTCGAGCACGACATGGATGTCGTGTTCAAATATTC
>DAISKM010000107.1:0-2710 GCA_036820945.1 Pseudolabrys sp. | reverse complement strand
GATCGTGCTCATGCAGCAGGGTGCAATTCTCGCCCAGGGCACACCCGACGAGATCAGGAAGAACGATCAGGTCGCCATGGTCCTGCTCGGCTCTGCCGGGCCGGACGCTTTCACTCGAAAGGATTGATCGACGTGCTCGAGCTCAAGGCGATCGATACTTACCGCGGGCCCGCCCATATTCTTTACGGCGTATCCTTGCGCGTCGAAAAGCAGGAAGTGGTGTGCCTGGTGGGACGCAATGGCGCAGGCAAGACCACCACGATCGAAAGCATCATGGGATTTCTGCCGCTTCGCTCCGGCCAGATCCTCTTCGGCGACGAAGATCTGACCAAACTTCCCCCGTACGAACGGGCCAAACGCGGCATCGGCTTTTCACCGGAAGACTGTGGCGTTTTCCCGGAGCTGACGGTAAGCGAGAACCTGATGATCAGCCGGTGGCTGGGTGACGAAGTCGCCCGGAAACGCGATGGCGAGGCGCGTCCCAATCCGGAAGCGCAAGCTTTTGACATTTTTCCCGAGGTCCAGGCGCTATTGCAGCGGGAGGGGCTTCACCTGAGCGGCGGCCAGCGCAAGATGGTGGCGATCGCGCGCGCCATAATGCTGTCGCCCAGGCTGCTCCTGCTGGACGAGGCATTCGAGGGATTGGCGCCGGTCGTGGTCAACCGCTTTATCGAAGCGGTGATGAAGATCAAGGCGATGGGTATCTCAATCCTGATGGCAGAGTCCCATCTGGCCGCCGCTACACGGATCGGAGACCGACTATACGCCATCGATCGCGGTGAAATCATTTTCCATGGATCACCGAAGGATGCGCTTGCCAATGAGAAGGTCGTGAAGGCTTTGCGCGGATAGTGCGCCCGCACCTTTGGGAGATCTTGACAGTGGGACGTCGTCAGCGCGGAGGTGGCCGAGCTGGAAAGCGACGATGGACGCCGCAATGAATTCTCGAATTTCGTGCACCATCCTTGCAATGGCGATCGCCGTCGTCACGTCGGCCGAGAGCGGACATGAGTCGCCGATCTATCCCTCCTTCTATCCGCACGAGATCGAGCTTGTGGCCATGCCGCCCGATCGCGCGGCAGATCTGCTGATCGCGGGCAAGATCCAGGCTTATGTCGGCAGCGCGCCGCGCTTCGCGACAGCACCGCCGGACTCGATCGACAGCATCGAGTCGCTCGGCTCTTTTGTGATCATCCTGGTCAACCCGGCCTCGCCGAAGGCCAGGGAAGAGCAGTCCGCCTGCGCCCTTGCCGACACGGTGATCCGCGGTCTCGCAGGCAAGGGCGGCGAAATGGTTGTCCATCCGTATCCGGTCACACCCCTTAACGGCGACTACCTGCACTACGTCGATCTCGCAGAGGCAACCAAGGCACGCATTTTGGGCGGCGCTGCCGGACCATCAGATTCCGGCCTCCAACTAAAAATCAGGGCAGGCAGCGATCTCGCGACGTCCTTGGTGCGTCCCGAATGGCGCACACAGGATTCAGAGTGGGACGCAGAAATCGCTGCAGTGAGTGCGGTTGACCTCGTTACTCGCGCGAGCATCGCGATCAACGGTTGGCCCGGTCCTGCGTGGCTGAGGACCGGATGGTTTCAGTCCTATCTCCTTGTGGGGGAACTGGCCGGCGCCGAAGACCTGAGGCAAAAAGTCGAACCCCAGCTGCAGCGCCTGAACATGGCCGCCTACGACAATGTGGTCGAGCGCATCAACCTGGAACGCACGCTTGTTTCGACACTCGCCGGCGGTTGTCGCGCGCGCGTCGCGGGCTATACCGTGAAGCGCGAATACTTCAGCACCGCATTTACCGCCGGGATCGAAAACATCGCCTACGACTCGGTGACAGGCTTCAATTCGCCGATGTTCATCCGCACTGTGAAGCTCAAGGACTTTCCCTGGAACGGCTGGCTCGCGCTCGGAATCGATGCCGCACCAACGGCCGCCTGGAACCCGATCGCAGGCTTCACCGATAATTTTGGGCGGCTGATGTGGTCCACTGTAGGTGATCCGGCCCTGATCCCATCACCGAACGAACCAGCATGGATGCTCAATCGCGTCTCAGACGTGCAATCGAGTGGGGCAAAATGAACTGGATTGTGCGTAGCGGGACCAGGATCTCTGCATTCATACTTCGATGCTTGTTGTCGCTTTCGCTGGTGCTGGCGCCGAACCTCGCCGTTTCAGGCGCGAAGGCCGACGAACTGACATTCGAGTTACGCATCGAGCGCGGCCACGTGCCGGCCAACATGCGGCTGATCCGGGTCAAGCAAGGTGATGTCGTCAAGCTGCGCTGGAGTTCGGATCGCTCGATCGCGCTGCACCTCCACGGTTACGATATCGAGCGAAAGATCGAACCCGGTGTGGTGGCGGAAATGACTTTCACGGCACGAGCGACCGGAAGATTCCCGGTTCAGGAACACCAGGCGGCGTCAGGCGGCGGTCACACTCACGGGGCACCCATTGTCCAGGTCGAAGTTCTGCCGCGCTAGCGTGAACGCCTGGCGCGGCATATCGAGAACGATCCTGTTTTTCGTCATGGCCGCATTGGCGGTGTTCGCGTTCGCGGCTCCGACAAGCGCTCATGGCTTTGGCCAACGCTATGACCTACCATTGCCTCTCTCTCTCTATCTTTACGGCACAGCGGCGGTCATCGCTGTCACCTTTCTAATCGTCGGCTTCTTTGTTCGTCATGCACCGGCAGCCAGGCGCCGC
>DAISKM010000106.1:0-9145 GCA_036820945.1 Pseudolabrys sp. | reverse complement strand
ATCTGGGAAGGCTACGCGGCCAACAAGCTTTTCAAGGCCGGCTTCAGGTCCAACAATCTCGACCCCAATGCGCGACACTGCATGGCCTCGGCGGTCATGGGCTTCATGCGGACATTCGGCATGGACGAGCCGATGGGCTGCTATGACGACTTCGAGGTGGCCGACGCCTTCGTCCTTTGGGGCTCAAACATGGCGGAGATGCACCCGATCCTCTGGAGCCGGGTCACCGACCGCAGGCTGAGCGCGCCGCACGTTCGCGTTGCGGTTCTTTCGACCTTTGAGCACCGCTCCTTCGATCTCGCGGACCTTCAGATTGTGTTCACGCCGCAGACCGATCTCGCAATTCTCAATGCCATCGCCAACCACATCATCACGACAAATCGGGTCAACAAGGACTTTGTCGACAAGCACACCGTGTTCAAGCGCGGTCAGACTGACATCGGCTATGGGTTGCGGCCGGAAAATCCGCTGGAGGTGAAGGCGTCGGGACGCTCGAAGCCAAACGATGCGACCGATATGACGTTTGCGGACTACGCGAAGTTCGTTTCGGAATACACGCTGGAGAAGGCCTCGACAATGTCCGGCGTTCCGGTCAATCGCCTTCGCGATCTTGCCGAGCTCTATGCCGATCCGAAGACCAAGGTTGTCAGTTTCTGGACGATGGGCTTCAACCAGCACACCCGCGGCGTCTGGTGCAATAATCTGGTCTATAACATTCATCTGCTGACGGGAAAGATTTCCGAGCCCGGCAACAGTCCGTTCTCCCTGACCGGCCAACCATCGGCTTGCGGTACCGCGCGCGAAGTCGGCACGTTCTCGCATCGATTGCCCGCCGACATGCTTGTGGCCAACAAGGATCACCGCGAGAAAGCAGAGAAGATATGGAAGCTGCCCGAAGGCACGATCGCGCCGCAACCGGGGTACCATGCGGTGTTGCAGAACCGCATGCTGCGCGACGGCAAGCTCAATGCCTACTGGGTTCAGGTGAACAATAACCTTCAGGCCGCAGCCAACGCCAACGAGGAAGCCTATCCCGGCTATCGCAATCCCGAGAATTTCATTGTTGTCTCCGATGCATATCCGACGGTCACCGCTCAGGCCGCCGATCTAGTGCTGCCGAGCGCAATGTGGGTCGAAAAGGAAGGCGCCTATGGCAACGCCGAAAGACGCACGCATTTCTGGCACCAATTGGTGAACGCGCCCGGTGAGGCGCGGTCCGATCTTTGGCAGCTGATGGAGTTCTCCAAGCGGTTCAAGATCGAGGAGGTTTGGCCGGCGGACCTGGTAGCCAAAAAGCCCGAGTACAAGGGACAGACGCTCTTCGATGTGCTGTTCAAAAACGGCGAGGTCGATAAGTTCCCGCTGTCTGAGGTGTCTCCGGATTTTGAGAACTTCGAATCCAAGGCATTCGGTTTCTATGTGCAGAAAGGATTGTTCGAGGAATATGCTGGTTTTGGGCGAGGCCATGGACACGATCTCGCTCCGTTTGACGCCTACCACGAGGCTCGTGGGCTGCGCTGGCCGGTCGTCAATGGCAAAGAAACCCGCTGGCGGTACCGGGAGGGCCTCGACCCGTATGTCAAACCGGGGAAGGGCGTCGAATTTTATGGCTTCCCCGACGGGAAAGCGCGCATTTTCGCCTTGCCCTATGAACCGCCGGCAGAATCCCCGGATGCGACCTATCCGTTTTGGCTCGTAACCGGCCGGGTGCTCGAACATTGGCACTCGGGCTCCATGACCCGGCGCGTCCCGGCGCTTTATCGTGCGTTCCCTGATGCCGTCTGCTTCATGCACCCCGACGATGCAACGACGCTCAATCTGCGCCGTGGCGACGAGATCAAGGTCGAGTCGCGGCGCGGCTCCATTCGCACGCGGCTCGAGACGCGCGGACGCGACCGCATGCCGCGCGGGGTCGTATTCGTCCCTTGGTTCGACGAGAGCCAGCTGATCAACAAGGTCACGCTGGACGCAACCGATCCGATTTCTCTACAGACCGACTTCAAGAAGTGCGCCGTTCGCATCGAGCGCGCATAGGGAGCCGGATTCATGGCACGCAATCTCCGACTGGTAGCCGCGGCAATCCTTGTGGGCGCACTGTCAAGCGCCGTCATGGCACAGACGTTTTCTGCCCTGCGCGGGCCCACTCCGCTCGATCAGGAGGGGCCACCGCCCGCCATGACCCCGGAACAGAACACGTCGGTGCGAGAGCCCCGGAATTACCCGGAGCAGCCTCCGGTCATCCCGCATTCGACAGAAGGATATGAAGTCACAGTTCATGCGAACAAATGCCTGTCCTGTCACGCCCGGACTCGCGTGCGGGAATCTCAGGCGCCAATGATCAGCATCACGCACTTCAGCGATCGAGATGGACAATTTCTGGCTTCCATTTCGCCGCGTCGATACTTCTGCACGCAGTGTCACGTTCCTCAGCACAATGTGCGCGTTCCGGTCGAGAACGACTTCGTCGACATCGATACGGTCCTCAGGGGTTCCGCGCCTGGAGGGACGCGATGACGACGACCGAAGTCCCGCGGCCGTCGTTTTGGAGGCGCGCGTGGTCATTCGCGCTTGAAATCTGGGATGTTTTGGCCCGGCCCAGTTCGGTATTCAGCCTTGGATTTCTGGTGCTGGCGGGCTTTCTCGCCGGAATTTTCTTCTGGGGTGCTTTCAATACCGCGCTGGAGCTAACGAATACGGAGCCCTTCTGCACCTCCTGTCATGAAATGCGCACCAATGTCTTCGAAGAGTTGAAAACAACCGTGCACTATAACAATCGATCGGGCGTGCGCGCGCGCTGCCCCGATTGCCATGTACCTCATGAATGGACCGACAAGATTGCGCGCAAAATGCAGGCCTCTAAGGAGGTGTGGGGAAAGATTTTCGGCACAATCAATACGCGTGAGAAGTTTCTCGGCCATCGCCTCGAACTCGCCGAGCATGAATGGGCGCGCATGAAGGCGAACGATTCTCTTGAATGTCGCAATTGCCATAGCGCCCAGTCGATGGACATTACGCGCCAGAGCCCCCGTGCGGTTGAGGCCCATCAACGGTTCCTTTTTACGGGCCAAAAGACGTGCATCGATTGCCACAAGGGCATCGCGCATCATTTGCCCGACATGCGCAATGTTCCTGGGTGGCAATGACCCGCCATCAATTCCCGGGAAATTCGATAAAGCCCTCGAAGACATCGATGGCTCTGTGCCTGACAGCCTAATCGCTGCCTGCGCGCAATGATCCCCCATGTTGGATAGGCGTCGTTGGAACTACGGCGCCCTGTTGGCGTTTTGGACACACCGAAATTCAACTCTGGAGGTGATCCGATGCGCAAACTCTTGCTTGGTGGCTTGCTTGCCACGACGTTGGTGGTCCCCGCTTTCGCTGAAGAGTGGCGGGCTTCGAAGCTGATCGGCCTCAATGTGTACAACGATCAGAACGAAAAGCTTGGCGATATTAGCGAAATTCTGATGGACAAGTCCGGGAAGGTTGACGGCGTCGTGATCGGCGTTGGTGGCTTCCTTGGCGTTGGCCGACACGACATCAAGGTCGAATTGAGCAAGCTGAAATTCGTCGACGAACCGGTTCGCACTTCGTCCACGACGTCTTCCGGAACAACCGGGTCTGGCGCGGGCGCTCCGGCAAGTCGTCCGGCGGCCCAGCCGACAACGACGACGAAAAGCAAATGGTATCCTGACCACGCCGTCCTTAGCGGCGCGACCAAGGATGCCCTTAAGGGCATGCCGGAGTTCAAATTCGACTAGCCGCGCAACAGGCAACAACCAGGGCCCCGATTAATCGGGGCTCTGTTTGTTTGAGATGCGAGCAAGATCCGTCGGTCAGTCAGTTGGATCATTAAAAGTTCGCGCGGGGTACGCGTATCTGACCTGCAACAAACAGGCCGCCTGATGCCCCTCCAGCGCGGCCCATTTGCACGCATCGTCGTGAATCCAATTTGGTGGCTAATGGCGCGCCCTAGGGGATTCGAACCCCTGTTACCGCCGTGAAAGGGCGATGTCCTAGGCCTCTAGACGAAGGGCGCAGAAGCGCTGCCGTAACCTGTTCCGGTCAGGCGCTGATGCCGGTGATCGGGGGGTATAAAGGCGTTCGCTACCAGCGGCAAGCGAACGGCGCTTACCATTTCCCCGTGTTCGGCATCGATTTCCAGGGCTCCTGAGGTGGCTTGGCCGCGCCTTTCTGCAGCAACTCGATCGAATGCTTGTCGGGGGACCGCACGAAGGCCATCACACCATCGCGTGGAGGTCGATTAATGGTGACCCCAGCCTTCATAAGCCGCTCGCAGGTCGCGTAGACATCATCCACCTCGAATGCGAGGTGGCCGAAGTGGCGCGCCTCGCCGTAGTCTTCGGTATCCCAGTTGTATGTGAGTTCCACTTCGGGACCTGGTCGGCCGGATTTCTTGCTTTCTTCGACCAGGTTTTCGTCTTTCGGGCCCGCCAGGAAAACCAGCGTATAGCGGTTCTTCTCGTCGACCCGGCGGCGGGTTTCCTTCAACCCAAGCTTGTTGCAATAAAAATCGAGCGCCGCATCGAGATCACGTACGCGGAGCATAGTGTGCAGATATCGCATAGGCTAAACCTCACTGGCTGATAGGGAACTCAGTATACACAATGATCGCGTCCGATCTTACGACCGCAATCGCTCGCGTGCGGGATCTCATCGACGATGCCTCCATGATCGTCCCGTTTACCGGGGCGGGAATTTCTACCGAATGCGGCATCCCGGACTTTCGTTCGCCTGGAGGGTTGTGGACCAGGAATCAGCCAATTCCGTTCGACGTGTTTGTGTCGAGCCAGGAGATGCGCGACGAGGCATGGCGGCGTCGTTTCGCGATGGAGGCAAAGTTTGCTCAGGCCAAGCCCGGCCGTGGTCATCGAGCGCTGGCGAGTCTGTATCGTTCAGGCAAAAGTCCCGGGCTCATCACGCAGAATATTGACAATTTACATCAAGTCTCTGGCATCGACGCCAGCGATGTCATCGAGCTGCACGGCAACACCACGTACGCGCTATGTCTCGACTGCTCCAGGCGCTACGAGTTGTCGTGGGTCAAGGAGAAATTCGAAGCAGCAGGCCAGCGTGCACCGGATTGCGCATGCGGCGGCTACATCAAGACAGCGACAGTGTCGTTCGGACAGGCGATGCCACCTGAAGCAATGGAGCGCGCCGAGGACCTGACCAAAAGCTGTGATCTATTCCTCGCCGTCGGTTCCTCGCTGGTTGTGTGGCCGGCGGCGGGTTTCCCTCTGATGGCCAAGCGTAATGGCGCAGTGCTCGTCATTATCAATCGCGAGGCCACCGAGTTCGACGATATCGCCGATCTGGTTGTGCGAAACGACATTGGCGACACGCTCGGTCCTTTCATTACCGTCTGATTCGCCCTCAGCTGCGCTGTGTATAGAGCTGTGTGCAAGCGCATTTTGCGCTTTCGGCTTTAAGGGCTGGTGTTATCTTCGATTCCACAAAGATTCGTTCAAGCGCCCGTAAGAGGCGCCAGACAGGCGGCAGTGTACGGCGTCATGGCGTCGGACGGGATCGAATCAAAAATGTCTGGGACCAATCTCCGGCCAGGGGCGGTCAGAGAACTCGTCGACGACACGGCGACCAATCTCATTGAGCTGACTGGCGTCATCAAATGGTTCGATGTCGCAAAAGGGTTCGGATTTATCGTCCCTGACAATGGGATGCCGGATATCCTTTTGCACGTGACCTGCCTCCGGCGTGACGGCTACCAGACAGCCTATGAAGGCGCCCGTGTGCTCTGCGAGGTGCTGCAGCGTCCAAAAGGGCTTCAGGCCTTCCGAATTCTATCGATGGATGAATCGACTGCGGTGCATCCCGCGCAGATGCCGCCGGCGCGTACGCATGTCACGGTTACGCCGACGAGCGGGCTGGAGCGCGCCCAGGTCAAATGGTTCAACCGTCTGCGTGGGTTTGGCTTTCTGACACGCGGTGAAGGAACGCCTGACATCTTCGTTCACATGGAAACCTTGCGCCGCTACGGCATTGCAGAGCTACGCCCGGGCCAGACGGTCTTGGTCCGGTTTGGGCCAGGACCAAAAGGCCTTATGGCCGCGGAGGTCCGTCCCGATGGCGGCCCGCTGGGGCTAGCCTCCCACTAAAGTCCTCGATTTTGCGATTGCTGCAGCGAGCCGGGCCGCGTAAACGCGTGCCCATGCGCGCTCTAAGGTCATTCGTTTTCGTTCTCGTCGGCCTGGTGGTTTTTGCCGCCCCGGTCTGGCCGGCCGGGAAGCAGACGCTCGAGATCGCCAGCAAGAGCGGAGTTCACGTCTTTTCGGTCGAGATTGCTGACAATGATGCGGAACGGGCGAAAGGCCTCATGTACCGCAAGGAGTTGCCGGAAGGGCAGGGCATGTTGTTCGACTTCCATCGTGAGCAGGAAGTCAGCTTCTGGATGCAGAACACCTATATTCCACTCGACATGGTGTTCATCCGCGCCGATGGGCGGATCCTTCGCATTGCGGAAAATACGGAACCCCTTTCAACCAAGCTTATTTCGTCGGGGGGGCCGGTACGCGCCGTCCTGGAAGTCATCGGCGGAACGACGCGAAAACTCGGCATTGCTCCGGGCGACCGCGTTGCCTCGCCAATTTTCAAAGCCCGCTGAAACTTGACCCGTCTGAGCTTGCTTGCCGCATCGCACCGAAGTGTGTATCGAACGCCGGTGTCC
The DNA here is from genome assembly GCA_036820945.1 of Pseudolabrys sp. Taxonomy (GTDB): domain Bacteria; phylum Pseudomonadota; class Alphaproteobacteria; order Rhizobiales; family Xanthobacteraceae; genus Pseudolabrys. The sequence continues at coordinate 2,442 of DAISKM010000106.1, read as the reverse complement.
GGCGGGGCATAGCGCAGTCTGGTAGCGCGTCTGGTTTGGGACCAGAAGGTCGCAGGTTCAAATCCTGCTGCCCCGACCAAATAAACCGGCAACTTCTGCAAATCCAGATTTTCGGCGAATCCTCCAGGCTCCCACCGTGGCTCCCACGGCCTCAGAGATGGCCCGTGGCGCGCCAAGCTGCGTGGCCGCTAGGGCAGGGCACCTCAAGGCCAGCAACGCATGCCCACGCTAGTCCCGCATCGTCGACTCGCCCTTGCCCCGGCAAAACGCACAGGCGGCCTCTGTGCGGGTTTGGCCTGTGAATTGCGAGACGGCTGCTTGCTGTTCGATGGCGCGTGGGGCGGCAAACGCCATGGTATGATGCTGGGGAGAATCACCCAACAGAAATCGAGGCTTTGATGAGCAGGGAGAACTACGTCAGGAATGTCGTCGCATGCAAGTTATTGGGACTGGTTCAGAGCCCGACTGAATTGATGCTTGGTTTGGCAATTTTCGAGGAACTGACAGTGCTGGGTTTACTCGGAATCAGAATTGGAACAGGTAGATGAGACTTTCGCCCTAGTACCGCAGTTGAACATCGCCGGTGTAGGACGAGTGGACTTTGCGATCTTTATCCCAAGGATCAGTGTTGCAACTCCACTGGTCGTCGTGGAGTGCGACGGTCATCAATTTCACGAGCGAACACCGGATCAGGCAAGCAAGGACAGAAAGCGTATTCGCGCACTCCAGCGTCTCGGAATCGCAGTAATGCCCTTCACTGGCACCGACGTGATTCGTGACAGTATCGATGTTGGGTTCGAGGTTGCTCAAACCGTAGATGCCAAACTTAATGAGAAGCGGGCGCAGGAGCGCATTGAGTCCGAGCAGTTTTGTCAGGCTCACGAAATCCAGCAATTGCACGCCGAGATTGATGACTTACACACCAGATGCGAGTGGTCGGCAATACAATAAAATCAGGTAGTGAAAATAAAACGGGCCGGGGTGGATTGTAGCCCGGCCCTTCGTTTAACGCACCGGTGGCCATTTGTGGGGCTACGAATTCGGCGACAACAAAGATTAGCGTTACAAACAAATGGTAATGCTAATAATCTCGCCCCCGCCATGCCACGCCTGACAGCCGCTCAACTCATTGGCGCCCGCCGCGCTCCAGACGAAACCGCGCAGCTCTTCCGCGACCGCGACGCGCGCCAGCGCAGCGACACCCGCACCGAAGCGCAACGCTGGCTTGGCGACCCGCCGCCTTCGCAGTCCGCACTCGCGCAGCGGACCGTGCAGGCGTCCGACATGGCCCCCGCTCGCGCTCTTGTTCACCAAGCGGGCATGAGCGTCACCATGTAGTCATCGCCCATCTACAGTTCCCACGGAAACTTGTCAGACTTGGTGGCGTGTTTCGACATGGTGTATGCCGTCTCGGGCGAGTAGCGGCTCTGGCTGGTCAGCCGCAGGTCGCGTGCCGCCGCCCGCATGTCCTGCAGGTCCTGCGTTCGCGCCTTCTGCAATTCGCGGTACTTGCGTCCGCCTTCCTTCGACTTGACCCAAGACATGTCGAATTCGTTGATGGCCTTCTGCACGCCGCGCAGTCCCACCGCCGCCTCGCAATACTCGCGCAGTCTGAACTGTTTCCATGCCGTGTTGAAAAACTCCGCCGCTTCGGTCTTCACAACCTCGCGCCAGATTGCCTTCTGCGCCTCGGTCATGTCCACTGGCGGATCAATCCGCTGCTGCGGATTGTATTCCACGCCGCCTTCGATGACCGTCAGGTTTGCACTACGTCGTCCGCGTCGTCCCATTTTCTGCTTCTGCCTTTGATTTATTTGCGAATTGCGGCCCAAAAGCCATTTTGTCGAGGTTTAGCATTTTGTCGGAGCCCCGGCGCTCTGCAATCAACATGGCCCAAACATTTTTTGCCCCCCGCCCTCATCGAATTAATAAAATAGTTTTGAAGGGAGCGGAGACAGACCACTCTATCAATGACAAAGAAACGGTTGCTGAAACGCGTTACCTACGGGCCCCTCCCGCCCTAGCGGACAATCCATATGTCGGATTTGATGTCGCTTTCGGGGGTAAAGCGGACATGGCCCATTGCAGTGCAAATGTCCGCTTTTGACCCAAAGCGGACATCTTACGGCTACCCTAGTGTCCTTCCAGGAATACGTAATTCTGCCAGCTGCGCATCCGCAGCAAGATTTTGCGCATGAGTGAAAGATGGTGCCAGTGTTTCGTGTAGATTGCGACCTGAGCCGCGGAGCCAAGCGGGATATGATAGTCGCGCAAGTCGTCACTGACATCGATGATCGCGAGCGCGCGACCGGCGGTGGTCCGGGTTTCCGGCTCAACGAGGGTCGGTGTGGTTGAGAACTGACCGGCCGCGATTGCATCGACGACGATCCGCACCTTGGCCTTGAATACGCGACCCGGTACCGCTTCGAAAGCAACCTCTGC
>DAISKM010000105.1:1828-9233 GCA_036820945.1 Pseudolabrys sp. | reverse complement strand
CGATATATCTGGTGGCTTCATCGATCCGGCGCTTGATATCGTCTTTCGCTTCGAGCCGGCCCGATTTCGACGTGACGAGCCCCAACACGAGCTGCTTGTTGCCCTTGGGAAAATGGCGCAAAGGGTCAAAACCGCCGGCACGCTCGGTATCGTATTCGAGGAAGTATCCATCAAGGTTTGTATTGCCGAGCAGGTGCTCGGCGACGAATTCGTAACCACCCTGCGCGATCCATGTGGAGCGGAAATTGCCGCGACAGGAATGCATGGTGATTGCCATGTCGGCCGGCTTCCCTTCGAGCGCCGCGTTGGTCACTTGCGCATAGATCGCCGGCAGTTTGTCCGGATCGTCGCCGCGCCCTTTGGATTGCTCGCGCTCCTTCGGATCACACATCATGGCCCAGGCGGTATCATCGAGCTGGAGATAGCGGCAGCCGGCGTCATAAAAGGCGCGGATCGCCTTACGCCAGGCCGCTGCCACATCGGCAAAGAATTCGTCGAGGTTGGGGTAAACCTCCCTGCTCACCAGCGCCCGGCCCTGCCGGAAATGAAACGTGCTGGGAGCCGGAATGCACATTTTCGCTGCCACGCGGCAATGCGCCTTTAAGAACTTGAAGTGCTCGACCTGTGGATGGCCGTGGAAGTCGATCTTGTCCGAGATCTTGATGCCTTCGTGCTTGGTCTCGACGCCGTGAAACTGAATGCCGGTGGCGGTGCTGATCGGCTCAACGCCCTTTAGCCCGCGGAAGAAATCGAAATGCCACCACGAGCGGCGAAACTCGCCGTCGGTGGCAAGTTTCAGCCCGACGTCTTCCTGCTTCCTGACGATTTTTTCAATCTCGCGGTCCTCGACCGTTTTCAATGCCGCTGCATCGATCTCTTTCCTTGCGTATTTTGTCCGCGCCTCTTTCAGAGGCGCGGTACGCAGCAGACTGCCGACATGGTCGGCCCGGAAGGGCGGCGTGGTGCGTAGGGACATGATTGTTTCGTTTCCTCACTCAAACACTTGCGCCAAGCGGTCCTGTCCTCCCGCGAAAGCGGGCCGCCGTTTTGCTTGCGACTCGATTCCGCTCCGGTCGTGTGGCTAATTTCTCCCCCAAACCTCGTCCGCCAACTCGACGATCATGCGCAGCTTGGCCCACTGCTCGTCCTCGGCAAGCACGTTGCCTTCCTCGGTGGACGCGAAGCCACATTGCGGGGACAGGCAAAGCTGTTCGAGCGCGACATACTTGGTCGCCTCCTCGATACGCTTTTTGATATCAGCGCGGGGCTCCAGCCTACCGGACTTCGAGGTGACCAGGCCCAGCACCACGATTTTTTTGCCCTTCGGCAGGAAGCGCAGTGGCTCGAAGCCGCCGGCGCGATCGGTATCGTATTCGAGGAAGTAACCGTCGTAGTTGCACTTGCCGAGCAGATTCTCTGCAACGGGCTCGTAACCGCCAGAAGAAATAAAGGTCGAACGAAAGTTGCCGCGGCAGACATGGGTTGTGATTGTCATGTCGGCCGGCTTGGCCGCAAGGCCCTTGTTGATGCAGCGGACGTAAGTTTCCTGCAGGTGATCGACATCAAGACCCCGCTCCTTGGCCTTCGTCAGCTGCTCCTGCGAGCATAGATAGGCCCAGGCCGTGTCGTCCCATTGCAGATAGCGGCAGCCAGCATCGTAAAAGGCACGCACCGCTTTCTGATAGGCCACCGCCAAATCGTCGAAGATGGCATCGCGGTCAGGATAGGCGGATTTAGCCACGGCGCCGGGCTCGAGGCGGAAATGAATCACGCTCGGCGAGGGGATGGTCATCTTCGGAGTGACCTTGGCGTGTGCCTTCAGGAACTGGAAATGTTCCACCATGGGATGATTGGAGAAGCCGATCTTGCCCGTGACGCGGATGCTCTGCGGCTTGGACTGGACGCCCTTAAACTGGATGCCGTGATCGAGCTCGTAGAGCTCCACCCCGTCGAGCATGCTGAAGAAATCGAAGTGCCAGTAGGCTCGTCGAAACTCGCCATCAGTGGCAAGCCTGAGCCCGATTTCCTCCTGCTTCTTGATGATCTTTTCGATTTCGCGGTCTTCGACCTCCTTAAGTTGATCACCGCTGATTGCCCCCTTCTCGCGCTTGGCACGCCCGTCTTGCAGAGGCTTGCTGCGTAGGAGGCTGCCCACATGATCGGCACGAAAAGGTGGGGTCAGGTGGGCCATCGGCATACTCGGGTTTATTCTTGGTTGACGAAATTCTGCGGCCGGCATTCACACCACTTCTCGGCGTGCGCGTCAATTTTCCGCTCTTTTCTATGGCTGAGTTGTCAGGCTAATGTGCCGCCCGATTGAGAATTGTCGATTAGCTGAAGAGGAACGTCAGTATGGCTTACAAGAATCTGGAGGAAGCGATCCAGGCTTCCGGTGGCGATGTCGTCGGAATGTTGCGCAATTCGCAAATCGGCGCCTACGTGTATCCGGTCGTCGCACCCGAATTCACCAACTGGCGCGATGAGCAGCGCGCCTGGGCCGAGACCTGCGTGTTGTTCGACCAGACGCATCACATGGTGAACCTGTTCGTCGAGGGTCCCGATGCGCTCAAACTGCTGTCGCATCTTGCGACCAATTCCTTCAAAAACTTCACCGTCAACAAGGCGAAACAGTTTGCGCCGTGCAATTACAACGGCCAGGTGATCGGCGACGGCATCCTGTTCTATCTCGGCGAAAATTCGCTCGTCTTCGTCGGCCGCAACCCGACCGCGAACTGGATTCAATTCAATGCGCAGGCGGGCAAGTATGACGTGAAAGTCGAGTACGACGATCGTTCGCCGTCGCGTCCGATGGGCAAGCCGGTGTTCCGGAAATTCTACCGGTACCAGATCCAAGGTCCGAACGCCGAGAGTGTCATCAAAAAACTGAGCGGCGGCGCATTCCCGGACATCAAGTTCTTCAATATGGGCCATATCACCATTGGGAGCCGCAAAGTTCGCGCGTTGCGCCACGGCATGGCGGGGGCGCCCGGCCTCGAGGTCTGGGGTCCCTACGCGGAAGGCGACGAGATCCGCGCCGCCATTCTCGAAGCCGGCAAGGATTCCGGCATCGTGCAGGTTGGCGCGCGAGCTTACGCGACCAACACGCTCGAATCGGGTTGGATTCCCTCGCCGGTGCCGGCGGTCTATTCCGGCGAGAAGATGAAGCCCTACCGCCAATGGCTGCCGGGCACGAGCTACGAAGCGAACGCCTCGCTTGGCGGCAGCTTCGTGTCGAAAAATGTGGAGGACTATTACACCACGCCCTATGAACTCGGCTACGACGGCTTCACCAAGTTCGATCACGACTTCATCGGCAAGGAGGCGCTGCAGGCGATGCAGGGCAAGGTTCACCGCAAGAAAGTGACGTTTGCGTGGAACAATGACGACGTGGACAAGGTGATGACGTCGATGTTCGCGCCGCCCGGCGAGAACTACAAATTCATCGACCTGCCCCTCTCAAACTATGCCTCGAGCTCATTCGACGCCGTCGTGAGCGGCGGCAAGGTTGTCGGCGCGTCGATGTTCTCCGGATACAGCTTCAATGAACGCAAGATGCTGTCGCTTGGCTTCGTGGAGGAGCAGTACGCCAAGGCTGGCACCAAGCTGACGCTGGTCTGGGGCGAAGAAGGCGGCGGCACCAGGAAGACGACCGTCGAGCGCCACAAGCAGACGGAATTGCGCGTCGAGGTTGGCCCGACCCCCTACGGTCAGCAGGCGCGCGAGACCTATCACCAGGGATGGCGTACGGCTGCCGCGGGCTGACAAAGTAAGTCGTGCAATTGCGGCGTGCTCTATCAGGAGTGCGCTGCAGCCTTTTGATCGGTGCTGGCCTGGGCCAAGTCACGCGCATAGCGGGCGGTTGGAACCACGCCGCCAAATGAGAAATAGTGCAGATGCGCGTCACCGAGCTCATGCTGCGAGGTGCGCAGTATATCGATGATGCGGTCCGGCCCGACATTGCCCACAAGGCCGGTCGCCGCCCCCGACATCAATCCGCGCAATGAGGCCGCTACACCGCATCGCTTGGCATAACGGATAAGCGCGGGCACGCTAGTTGGCCCCGCAAGACCGATGCCGACCGGATGCTTGATGCCGCTGCTGCGCAGCCGCTTGAACCAGGCGATGATGTGCTCGCCGGAGAACGCGAACTGGCTCACAATGTGCACGCGCAATCCTTGCGCGGTCGCACTTGCAATCTTCTCGTCCATCGAGGCTTCGAGCCGCTCGGACGAAATACGCGGATGACCCTCCGGGTAGGCACCGATACCGATTTCCTCGATGCCGCGCGCGCGCAAATCGCCCTTCTGAATTAGAGCCAGCGCATCGACATAGGGTCCCGCAGCGTCGGTGTCGCCACCAATGACCAGGAGGCGGCGCACGCCGGCTTCGCCGGTGAGGCGTTTCAACATATCTCGTAGCGCCTCGGCACTCTTCAGTCGCCTGGCCGCAGCATGAACGACCGGCTCGAGTCCTGCGTTGCGCAGTGCGATAGCCGCTTTTACGGTTTCTTCGCCAGCGCCAGTTGGAACGGCAGTCACATAAACCGATGTGCCCGGCGCGAGAATTTCACGCAGCTGGGCAACCTCATCAGCGCTTGGCCTGGTCGCCTCGACCGTAAAGTTGCGTGCAAGATTGTCGGTGATCATGCGCGAGCCCGCGTTCATTCGCGTCGACGCGAAATGACAAACGACTCATCGTAGAACCAGAGGCCGCCATGTTGCTGGAGCACGTCGCGTGTCGCCTCGATATAGCGGCGATCGCTGTTCACGTCGGAAAGACGGTCGTCTTCGACCTGCCCCACGTAGATTGCCGCATTCCAGGCCGCCAACAGTGTCGAGGTCCCAATCGACGATGAAATTTCCGACGGGAGCGTATGCATATCGTAGCGGAACAATGAGCGCTGATCGGAATAGGCGTTGAAGTTCAGATCGCGGCCCGCGGAACCGAGCTCGTGCTTCGCTTCCTTGAGCAGGTCGTGGCGGCTGTGGGTGAACGGATTATCGTCCGGCCAGATCCGTTTGATGATCTCCATTCCGGGATCCCGCCCGTAGGAATGAATTGCGATCATTCGGCCGCCCGGCCCCAGCGCGCGGGCAAGCGGCGCAAGCACCCGCTTTGCCTTGAACTCAAGCGAAGCGCGCGCGCGATAGGGCTGGGACGCAATGACGAGGTCATAGTCGGCGACCGTACCGCCCGGCTTCGGCACGATCTGGTCGAGTAGAAACCGGTGGTCGCTGCGATAGATCACCAGGATCACCGGCCGCTCATAGACCGGATTTCCGCTTTTCGGGCTGACGCGCGCCTTCCAGTTGTCGGTCAGGAACGGTTCGAGATCGGTGATCTGCTTTTCGAAGCTGTGCGCGGTGTTGCCTTCCATCGCCAGCTCTTTCCAGACCAGACTGGTGGCCGCACTCAGCGATTTCACCGCCAGCCAGGGCGCTTCGGCATAGGCGAGGTTTGTAAGCACAAGCACGCTCGAAGGATGCTCGACAAAGCGATCTGCCATCTTGTGCAGCGTGAGCCGGATATCCTCGAGGCTGATTTCCTTGCCGACGATGTAGAACGGCGTGGTCGGGAAACGGTCGTGCATCGAGCGCATCACGCGCGCCAGCACGGTGCCGTCGCCGACGCCGGCATCAAAAACGCGCACCGCAGGCGGGCGCGGGTGAATGTTGGCCAGTTCAAGCCCCACCCGCGATGCGATTTCCCATTTCTCCGAACAGGTGTTCACGAACAGCAGGTATTTCTGCCGATTGTCGAAGAAGCGGAAATTGCGCTGCGGATCGTCGCTCGCCACTCCCGATGCGACAGGGGGCACCGCCGCAGGGCGCATGACCGGGAGAACGCCGGGCGGCGTCGGCTCGAACAGGACGCGGCGTCGCGCCGGCGCGCCGTCCAGATTGCGCGCCATGAAGGAGCGGATGCGCTCGAGTGTATCGGTGGTGATGCGGCCGCCGTTGCGAAGACGGCTCGCCAGCTTGCCGTCGTTGACGGCGCGGCGGCCGAAGGTCGATTCGGCCAACCCGCGGGCGCGACAGAATTCGCTGATCTCCTGAAGGATCTGTTCGTTCATGGCGGCGCTTCCTCGTCGGCTCTCAGAGGCCGTTATGCCGTGAAGGAACCAATTTGGCCCCCTGCCGTCAACCAAAAATACAGAATTGGGAAAGGTGGGCAAAGTGGGTGGGATATTTCCCACATACGAAAGCGTTGATCTGCGGCAATAGGACTAATCGCTGCGACTGGTTATGGGTGCCGAGGACCAGTTAGTAGGTTATTGCCCACACTAGCGCCACTGGTAGTGGGCAGAGTTGGGCGCACGGTGTCGAGCCACTCGCATCACAAAGCAGCCGCCGTAGGCGAATTTCAGATGTCGAAGAAAACGGTCTCGTTCTCGCCCTGGACCCGGACGTCAAAGCGGTAGACAGGCAGCCCGCCTCGGACCTCTTTGTGGGCAATGAGGGTCCCACGCCGGTCAGCCGGCACCAGCGACAGGATGGGATCGCCGTCGTTCGCGGCCTCGTCGGCAAAATAGAGACGGGTGTAAATCTGCCGCAACATTCCGCGCGAGAAGATGCAGAAGACAATGTGTGGTGCCTGGGCCTTGCCATTCGGTCCCGACACCGGACCCGGTTTGATGGTATCGAAGCTGAAGACGCCGTTCTTGTCGGTTGCCGAGCGGCCGAAGCCCATAAACTTGGTGTTCGGCCGGGCGCGGCTGTCGCTCGGATGGGCATAGCGGCCCTGGGCATCCGCCTGCCCTACCTCGACCATGGCGTCGTTGATCGGCATCCCATCGCCGTCGAGCACCCGCCCCTCGATGCGAATCTTCGTGCCCGAGACGTCAGGCGTTAGAAGATTCGCGCCCACGGTGTCCTTCCAGTCGTAGATGTCGCTCGGCTTCCAATCGCAACGGCTGTGCGGCGCCAGACCATAAGCAAAGAACGGGCCGACGGTTTGTGAGGGCGTGATGTCCGACATTTAGTGTTTATCCGTGTCCTGCGGGGTAGCTTCGCGTCCGCGCAAAACGATATCAAAGCGGAAGCATAGCGCCCAATCGGGAATAGTGTTCTCCAGGTCGAACGTCGAAACCATTCGCTGTCGCGCCTTTTCGTCCGCCACCGAATTGAAGATCGGGTCGAACGGAAACAGCGGATCTCCGGGAAAATACATCTGCGTGACCAGGCGGGACAGGAATGAGTGGCCGAACACCGAGAAGTGAATGTGGTTCGGCCGCCAGGCATTGTGATGATTGCCCCACGGATAGGCACCGGGCTTGATGGTCACGAATCGATAGCGACCGTCCGCATCCGTAATGCAGCGGCCCGCGCCGGTAAAATGCGGGTCGAGCGGCGCGTCGTGTCGATCGACCGCATGCGCGAGGCCATCACTGACGATACGGCGCTCG
>DAISKM010000105.1:1230-1818 GCA_036820945.1 Pseudolabrys sp. | reverse complement strand
CAAATCGGTAGTAGCCCTTCTTGTCGGTGATGGTCCGTCCGACGCCGGTAAAGTTCGGATCGAGCGGAGCCGGATGCTGGTCGACATTGTGCACATAACGGCCGCACGCATTGGCCTGCCAGATTTCCACCAGCGTGTCCGGAACCGGCCGCTTGTCCTCATCGAGCACTTGACCATGCACAATGATGCGCTCGCCCAGTGGCTCCCCCTTGTGCTGCTTTGTGAGATCCGCATCGCTTTCCTGCACGGCGTCGTGGCCATAGACCGGGCCGGTCAGCTCCGACAGCGTGTGCGGTACGACGATCAATGGCTTCGATGGCGAGCGCTTGACCGTGCTGCGATAGCCGGGCGTGAGGTGCTTGGGAAAAGCACTCAGGCTCTCTTTTGGAAAAACCAGCGTCATTTCATTTTCCTTACTCTGGCCTTTTCAGCTGACTCGTTCGATTGCAAGCGAAACGCCTTGCCCAACACCCACACACATCGTGGCAAGAGCAAGCTTGCCGCCGTTTTCCTCGAGCCCGTGTGCCGCCGTCAATGCCAGGCGGGCGCCCGACATTCCCAGCGGATGACCGAGCGCGATCGCACCGC
>DAISKM010000105.1:0-1220 GCA_036820945.1 Pseudolabrys sp. | reverse complement strand
GTTCGGCATCGTCGGCAAGTCCCAGCTGCCGCAGACACGCTAGCGACTGCGAGGCGAAGGCTTCGTTGATCTCGATCAAACTATAATCATCAATTTTATGCCGGAGCCGCGCCATCAGTTTTTGCGTCGCCGGCACCGGTCCGATGCCCATAATCCGCGGCGGCACAGCCGCCGAAGCCATGCCGAGAATGCGCGCACGCGGCTTGAGGCCGTGCGCTTTCACCGCTTCTTCCGACGCGATGATAATGGCGGCGGCGCCGTCATTGACGCCGGAGGCATTGCCCGCAGTCACCGTGCCGGGACTGCGGAAGGGAGTCTTGAGCTTGGCGAGCTGCTCGATCGTCGTATCGGGGCGCGGATGCTCGTCCTTGTCGACCTTGGTCGGGCCCGCCTTGCCGCCGGGCACTTCGACCGCAACAATCTCCTTGGCGAAATATCCCGATGCAATCGCTTTGCCGGCGCGCTGTTGCGAGCGCAGCGCGAAGGCATCCTGATCGGCGCGGGTGACCTGGAATTCTTCCGCCACGTTCTCGCCGGTTTCCGGCATGGAATCGACGCCATACTGCTGTTTCATCAGCGGATTGACGAAACGCCAGCCGATCGTGGTGTCGTAGATTTCAGCGCTGCGCGAAAAAGCCTCGTGCGCCTTGCCCTGGACAAAGGGCGCGCGGGTCATCGATTCTACGCCGCCTGCGATGGCGAATTCCATTTCGCCGGCGCGGATTGCACGCGCGGCGGTACCGACTGCTTCCATTCCCGAGGCGCAAAGACGGTTGAGCGTCACGCCGGGGACGCTCGTTGGCAGCCCCGCAAGCAAAAGCGCCATGCGCGCGACGTTCCGGTTATCTTCACCCGCCTGGTTGGCGCAGCCGTAATAAACTTCGTCAAGCCTTTGCCAGTCGATTTTGGGATTGCGCGCAATCAGCGCCTTGATCGGCACCGCGGCAAGGTCGTCCGCCCGCACTTTGGCGAGCGCGCCGCCATAGCGTCCGATCGGGGTCCGTAGCGCATCGCAAAGAAAAACGTCGCGCGCCATCAAGCGGCCTCCGCGTGCGCGCGATCGGTGCGCGCATGAAGGTCGCGCAGCACTTCAAGCTCGTGCTTAGTCGGCGGCGGCGTTTCCGCAACCCTGGATGCAAATTTGATCTTCCAGCCGGAATTGTCCTGGATCTGCTCGCGCGTAACGCCGGGGTGAATGGAAACGACGGTCATCTCTTTCG
>DAISKM010000104.1:0-9319 GCA_036820945.1 Pseudolabrys sp. | reverse complement strand
CGAGCGCCATCGGCGGGCGCTCGAAGGCGCGCGTGATGCATTGCGCCGAGCATTGGGACATGACATCGCGAGCCGCGAAGACCTGCTGGCCGAGGAGTTGCAGACCGCAGCGCGAGCCCTTGGCCGACTGACTGGTAGGGTCGATGTCGAAGACATTCTGGACGTCATTTTTCGGGATTTCTGTATCGGCAAATAGGGCCAGCAGTCCCTGCCCTCATTCCCGCGGATGAGCCAGGGTCGACGCTGCCAGGGTGTTTCACGTGAAACATCGGCCGAAAACGGTGATTTTGACCCCCAAGCCTGCCTCCGCTAAAAACTCGCCCTCCGAGGTATCGATGGCCAACCGATTCGACGTTGTGGTTATTGGAGGCGGCCACGCGGGTTGCGAAGCCGCGGCGGCGGCCGCGCGCATGGGTGCGCGCACGGCTTTGATTACCCATCGGTTCGCGACGGTCGGAGCGATGTCTTGCAATCCCGCCATTGGTGGGCTCGGCAAAGGTCATCTGGTCCGCGAGATCGATGCACTCGATGGCCTCATGGGGCGCGTCGCAGATCTTGGTGGAATCCAGTTTCGGGTCCTAAACCGGCGCAAAGGACCTGCTGTACGAGGCCCGCGCGCCCAGGCCGACCGCAAGCTTTATGCGGCCGCAATGCAGGCCGCGATCCGCGCCATTCCAAACCTCGAGGTCATCGAGACCGAAGCTGACGATCTGGTTCTCGAAAACGGCCGGGTAGCCGGAATCAAAACGTCAGAGGGCCGCGAGATTGCGGCCGGCGCCGTTGTGCTTACGACCGGCACGTTTTTGCGCGGTCTTATTCATATCGGCGGAAAGCAAATACCGGCTGGCCGGGTGGGCGAGGCACCGTCGATAGGCCTTTCAGGCACGTTGGAGAAGCTGGGTGTTCGACTTGGCCGCCTGAAAACCGGCACGCCACCGCGGCTCGACGGCCGCACGATCGACTGGTCCGTACTGGAGATGCAGCCTGGCGACGATCCGCCGGAGCCGTTTTCGGCTCTCACAACTCGCATCGAAAATCCGCAGGTCGAATGCGGCATCACGCGCACCGTTGAGGCCACCCACAAGATCATACGTGAGAATGTGCATCGCTCGCCAATGTACTCGGGACAGATCGCAAGTCGCGGACCGCGTTATTGTCCGTCGATCGAAGATAAGATCGTGAAATTCGGCGAGCGCGACGGACACCAGATTTTTCTGGAGCCGGAAGGTCTCGACGATCACACCGTCTATCCAAACGGCATTTCAACGTCGCTTCCGGAAGATGTGCAGCATGCGTTGGTGGCGACGATTCCAGGTTTGCAGAACGCACGGTTTATTCGTCCGGGCTATGCGATCGAATACGATTACGTCGATCCACGCGAACTCGCGCCGACTCTCCAGACGAGACGCTTGCGCGGTTTGTTCCTGGCCGGACAAATCAACGGCACCACTGGTTATGAAGAGGCTGCCGCACAAGGGCTTCTTGCCGGTCTCAACGCCGCGGCTTTGGCGGGCGAGGGGGGTGAGATCGTTCTCGATCGTGCGCAAGCGTATATTGGCGTGATGGTCGACGATCTCGTGACGCGCGGCGTGAGCGAACCATATCGAATGTTCACATCACGCGCCGAGTATCGTCTGCAACTGCGTGCCGACAATGCCGATCGGCGTCTAACCGATCTTGGAATTGAGATTGGATGTGTCGGCGCCGGTCGTGCGCGGGCACATCGAGAAAAATCAGCCGCGCTTCAAGACATGCGAGCGTTTGCAAAATCGGTTTCGCTGACACCGAAAGAAGCGGAACGTCATGGATTGTCGCTCAACAAGGACGGACAACGTCGCTCTGCTTTCGAATTGTTGTCCTATCCAGGCGTGACCGTCGCCGATCTTGCGAAGATCTGGCCGCGCTTCGGCGAACTCGCACCGAAGGTTGCCGAGCAGATCGAGATCGATGCCAAGTATGACGTCTATCTTTCTCGTCAGGCGGCTGACATCGCGGCCTATCGGCGCGATGAAAGTTTTCAATTGCCTGATGATTTCGACTATGCGGCGCTGCCTGGTCTGTCGAACGAGATGAAACAAAAACTCCAGGCGCACCGGCCGCGCACAATCGGACATGCGAGCCGGATCGACGGCGTCACGCCGGCGGCGCTGACATTGCTTGTCGCGCACGTGCGGCGCGGGAAAAAAATTTCCGCGAAATCGGCGTGAGCAAAGGCGGGAAGGGCGCTCTCGACCTTTCGGTCGATAAAGCGCATGCGCTCGCGCTCACGCCTGTTTCACGTGAAACGGAAGAGGGCATCGACCGTTATGTGGAGCTACTGCTCCACTGGCAGCGAAAGCTCAACCTCGTGTCACCCTCCACGCTGCGGGAGTTGTGGACCCGCCACGTGGCCGATTCGCTCCAGCTCATCGCTCTGGCGCCGCAGGCGCGAATCTGGGCTGATTTGGGATCAGGCGGTGGATTTCCGGGCCTGCCAATCGCACTGGCGGGCGAGGCGGGGACCAGGGTTCATCTCATTGAGAGCAATGGAAAAAAAGCAGCTTTCTTGCGTGAAGCAGTCAGAGTGACCGGGGCGAGGGCGGTTGTGCACCAGGAGCGGGCGGAGAAATTTGGGGAAAGCTGCGTCGAAACGGTGGATGTCGTTACAGCCCGTGCCGTGGCCCCATTGAAAACCCTCTGTGATCAGGCGTTTCCTCTATTGCGACGTGGTGCCATGGGCATGTTTCCCAAGGGTCAAGATGTAGATGCCGAATTGACGCATGCCGCTAAATATTGGAGACTCGACGCGTCCAAGGTACCAAGCCGGACAAGCCCCAGCGGTTCGATTGTCGTTGTTCGCAGCCTGGAGCCGATAGGGAACCGATAAAATTAAGTATTTGCTAGTAGTTTCAGAGGCTTAGGCAAGATCTTCCGCTGAACGATGGGATGCGGAGCATGAGCGACCTTCCAACCGTAAACCCGCCCGCCGATCCGCCAGTTGTGCCTTTCGGCAAACCGGCCGTGAAACCCGATGCTGCACGCCCCCGGGTGCTTGCGATAGCCAATCAAAAAGGTGGGGTGGGCAAAACGACGACTGCCATCAACCTCGGGACTGCACTCGCCGCGATCGGCGAGCAAGTTCTGATTGTCGATCTAGATCCCCAGGGTAATGCCTCTACCGGGCTGGGCATCGAGCGCAAGTCGCGCCGCACATCGACCTACGATGTGCTCACTGGTGCGGCGCCGATGCGCGACGCCGTTCTGCAGACCGGCGTGCCCCAACTTTACATCGCTCCGTCGACGCTCGACCTGTCAGGCCTCGAACTTGAAATCGGTCAACAGCGCGATCGCGCCTTCCGCTTGCGCAACGCATTGCGGCAGCTCAACAGCGGCACGCGTGCTCAGGATTTCAATTACGTGTTGGTCGACTGTCCGCCATCGCTCAACCTGTTGACGGTCAACGCGATGGCCGCAGCAGATTCGATTCTCGTGCCATTGCAATGCGAGTTCTTCGCGCTCGAAGGACTCTCGCAGCTTCTGAAGACGATCGAGCAGGTGAAGACCACGCTCAATCCGACACTGTCGATTCACGGCATTGTGCTGACCATGTACGACTCGCGCAACAACCTGTCCGGCCAGGTTGTTGCCGACGTTCGGCAATTCATGGGCAACAAGGTCTACGAGACGATAATCCCGCGCAATGTGCGCGTTTCTGAAGCGCCGTCCTATGGCAAGCCGGTGCTGGTTTACGATCTCAAATGCGTCGGCAGCGAAGCGTACCTGCGCCTAGCCACTGAGATCATCCAGCGTGAAAAAGCATTGAAAGCCGGATAGCGCACTCGCGCGCCGACGGTCGATCACGAAAGAAATAAAGGGGGAAGGGATAAGGTGGCACGGAGTTCAGGAGCTGCGGCAATGTCGGATCACTCGCGATTGGGACGCGGCCTCGCTGCTCTAATCGGCGACGTCGGCGACGAAACCTCGACCGCCGACAGTAGTCGCAAACCCCGTCGAGCACCGATTGAAAATCTCCGTCCCAATCCCCGCAATCCGCGCCGGTCGTTCACGGATTCCGAGCTTGATGAACTGTCAGTGTCGATCCGGGAACGCGGCATTATTCAACCAATTGTCGTGCGCGCGCTGCAGGGCGATGACTTTGAAATCATCGCGGGTGAGCGGAGATGGCGTGCGGCACAACGTGCTGGCCTGCATGACGTGCCGATCGCGGTGGTCGAAGCCAACGATGCGCAATCGCTGGAATTTGCCATCATCGAAAATGTGCAGCGTACGGATCTCAACCCGATCGAGGAAGCAAGCGGCTACCTGGCGTTGATGGACGATTTTAATCGTACTCAGGAAGATGTAGCGCACATCGTCGGCAAAAGTCGGCCACATGTTGCCAACACAATTCGACTGCTCAAATTATCAGAGGCGATAAAACAACTCGTTCGCTCGGGTAAAATATCCGCCGGCCATGCGCGGCTCCTGGTCGGACATCCCAACGCGGAGCAGATAGCCCAAGAAATCATCGATAAGAATTTGAGTGTGCGCCAAGTTGAAGCGCAGTTACAACAAGAAGCAGCCACGCAGCGTCGCGACTCACAGCGCGAGGCGAAGGGCAGTGCCAGTGCCACAAAGGATGCCGATACGCGTGCGTTGGAGAAGCGCCTATCCGACGCATTGGGACTTGCGGTCAGCGTGGATCATCGCGGCGAGGGTGGCACTTTGAGGATAAAATACCGGGATCTGGAGCAGCTGGACTCGGTGTTGAAGAAGCTGGGTGCCTGAGTTTCCTCGCTGTTAAGGCGCGGAAGCATATTGATTTAATCACTATCTCGCCGGAAGAATGCCGATTGGGGCGGCAGGTCACTGCTGGCCGATCCCGTAGGCCGGGGGAACACATTTTATGCATCTTGCGCAATCGAGGAGGCCGCCCAAATGGCCAATGACCCGCCGAAAGCCAAGCGAATTTTACATGTGAAGGTGAAAACGCCCTCGGCCGACGCAACGACACTGCTCACAACCATGATGAAGAATGCCCTGCCGTTATACAAGGCATTCGGAGAGGCACAGGTTCGCTTGCTGCGCAACGCTGACGATCAAACGCAATTCGTCCAAGTGATCGAGTATGAAACGGATCAAGCAGTAGAGCTCAATCGCCAAAAACTTGCCAGCGAACCGATGCTGCAAAACTATTTGCAGGCCTGGCGTACGCTTTTCCCGGGCGCGATGGAAATCGATGTGTACGAAGACATCACCGACACAAGGTGACATGGGTAGCGTCGTTTTGTCTCGTGAGAGGAGGGGGGCGACTGTCGTACGATTGGGCAATAGGCGCTCCGAGAATTTGTCGCTAGGGAATAAATGGTCGATACGCGTGTTATTTCGCCTGACGAAATTCACTGAAAGTGCTTCAACGTGATCGGGGACAATCATGTCGACCATGCAGAGCAGTTCACATCGCGCGTTGTCAGCCGTTGATAATGTCGCTGCAAGTACAGCGGACGTTCTTCTGCTTATCGGAAGAATTCTTCTTGGCTGGATTTTTGTCCGGAGTGGCTGGGGAAAAATTTTTGACATTCCAGCCTACGCGGCGACTTTCCCAGCTCGCGGGCTGCCTACCTTTTTGGCTTACATTGCTGTCCCGGCAGAATTTTTCGGCGGCATTTCCCTGATCCTCGGCCTTGCGACGCGATATGTCGTGCTGGTGATGATTGTGTTTATGCTGGTCGCGACTTTCAGTTCGCACCGGTACTGGGAATTCACAGATGCAGCTGCTCGGCGGGGTCAGGACTCAAGCTTCTACAAGAACCTCGCGATGTTAGGGGGGTTCCTGTTCTTGTTCGTTGTCGGCTCAGGCCGCTTGAGCATCGAAGCCTGGCTGCGCAAGCGATAAAAGCTATCCGCCGCTGCTTGGCGAAACTTCGGCCCTGAGCGCTTGCCCGGCAAAAGAGTCCGGGATGTGCACCACTGGCGCATCCAGGGACTTGGACTTCGGATCGGCTGGCCGGCCTGCAGTTTCGAACGCGTTAGAGTGCGCCGACGCAGTGCGCCATCCATGATTGTGGAGAGCGATGGCGTAGGCAACTCCAACCGGACCTGGCGTCCAATCTTCTCCCGGCAAGAGCGTAATTCTGACGTCCCGAATGACACCCTTTGTCAGGAACGGATCAAAATGCCGCATACTGCGCTCGTTTAGGTCCAGCACCCGGCCGGGCCTGAGTGGTCCAACATCATTGATCTTGACGATCAGCTGCTTGTCGCCGCTTTGCACCAGCGCAAAGGTTGGTTGGTAGAGTCTGCCATAGCGAACGCCACGAAAGCGATTGCGCAACTCAGTTTTTATCGCGGCCGTCCACGCCAGCGGATCGTAGAGTTCGCCCGAAGCAGTCTGCGGACCCCCTTCTTCTTTTCCACCGCGGTAAGGATTGTAGGTCGACACGGCGCCCATGATCGTCGCGCGCGTAAGTGCCGCCTCATCCTGGATGCGTTGCAGGCCGGATATTGCGGCGCGCTTTACCAGATCTCGATAGGCGTAGCCAAAGTCCGATGCCAGTTTGGCCCGGCATAGGAAATCAGATCGGCAGCACTTGAGCTGGGGAGCAGAGTGACAATGTTGTCCAACATTTCCGGTCCAGATGAAGGCGTCGTCAGGAGAGGAATCAAATTGGCGCGCGGAGAAGGCAATTCGACAAGCGACAGAGCCAGAGTGGCCTCGAGGATGCATGCCTTACGGGAATGTGGCTGCAGCTGCCTATCTTCTGTGGCGCTTACAGCCTCGTCGATCGTCGAAGATTCGCTCTCGGTAATTGCCAGGATAAAAACCGCGGGAACAGCGTCGGGAATTGCTGATACCGACAATCGAGAGGACTGATGATCCTCGGCGTCGGAGATCATCCCGGGCAACATGACGAGAGCAATAAGGAGAGGAACCGCTGTCCTGGCGCATCGCGCGATCCAGGAGTGCGGTTGTCTTTGACGCTTGCGAGACGACGCTCGTGCGGGCATCAACACCGTCGCAACTGAACTGCCTTCGAACGCAATCCTTAGGGCTGCCCGCTGAAGCGCCCGTAAAATTGTGAAGGAAAACAATCATCGAGTTTGATGCAAATCGTCGAATTTGATCTAAATGCTGACGATGTGCGCCCATGCTTTCTATGTCGTCGAACATCGCGGTTCAATTTCAGGTACTTAAATTAAACGACAGCTGTGACCCACTCGTCTGACCGGGTCGCGATCGAGCAAAGCCGGTCTTGCAATCCCAGGAATTTAATTGAAGATTCGCCGTCCGCTCTGCGGAACTTACTGTCCACAACCGGAAGACCAATGCGTCAACGTGAATTATCGGGCTTTTTTTCTTCCCACAGTTAAGTATCCCGAATACATTCAAGTCTATGCCTGACGAGTTTTTGTCGAATGCGCGCGCGCCGTGATGCCGCTCTACGCCTCCTCAAAACAATGTTGGTGGCGTCAATCGTCATCCCGGTGGCGATTTTTTGTTATGCGAGCTGGGTCAACTATCGAAGTGCATTTGACCATGCCGACGAAGAGCTGAAGGCCTCGCTGAATATCCTGTCCCAGCATGCATCCGGCATTTTCCAGTCTGTCGAGTTGGCCTTTACCGCCGCCGCCGCCATTATCGGGGATCTCACGAACGAACAGATCAAAGCGTCCGAACCGACGCTGCAATCACAGCTGAGCAAGATCGAGAAATCGACCACCGCTATCGATGCGATTTTGATAGTCGATAGGAACGGACAGACGGTGATTTCGTCCGCAGTTTTCCCAATTTCGGGCGAGATCTCGGTTTCCGATCGCGATTATTTCCGGGCCCAGGTCGAGAAGGATGCCGAAACTTACGTCAGCGCGGCTTTGCAATCGCGGGTGAGAAACGAACCGTTTTTCGGCGTTAGCCGGCGCCGTCCGCCACGGGATGGGCAATTTAATGGAATCGTCATGGTGTCCGTGACGCCAAGAATCTTTTTGGATTTCTATCGTGACCTGGCGGCCGAAACGACCGGCAGTTTTACGTTGTCGAAAAGCGATGGCGCGATCCTTGCTCGCTATCCAACGCCGCCAGGAGATATCACGCACTTCAGACCCGACAGCGGATTCATGCTCAGTGTCGTGGATCACCCCGAGGGTGGCTTCGTCACAACCGCACATTCGATTGATGACGTTCGACGGCGGTTTGGCTATCGCAAGCTGGGATACGCCGATTTGTACGTGTCTGCCGGACTGCAGGTTGACACAATTATGTACGGCTGGATGCGCCTGATGGCGAGTCACCTTATCTTCGGAATTCCGGCAACATTGTTCCTCGTCGGGCTTGTCCTGCTCGCGATGCGAAGAACGCGCGGTCTTTACGCGGAATCCGAACGACGCGAACTGGCCGAGCAGGCCCTCCGGCAGTCCCAAAAAATGGAAGCGGTCGGCCAATTGACCGGCGGCGTTGCGCACGACTTCAACAATCTTCTCACGATCATCATCGGGAATATCGGCATCGCCAAACGCGGCGTTGTCGAAGCGCGGGCGGAACGCGCCCTCGACAATGCACTTGTTGGCGCGGAACGTGCGG
Source organism: Pseudolabrys sp. (assembly GCA_036820945.1). Taxonomy (GTDB): domain Bacteria; phylum Pseudomonadota; class Alphaproteobacteria; order Rhizobiales; family Xanthobacteraceae; genus Pseudolabrys. The sequence continues at coordinate 762 of DAISKM010000104.1, read as the reverse complement.
CGCAATTAACACAGCGGCTGCTGGCCTTCTCACGGCGTCAACCGCTGAATCCGCGCGTGATTGACGTCAACAAACTGATCCTCTCGATTTCCGATCTTTTGGCCCGCACGCTGGGCGAAAATATCAAACTGGAAACGATCGGCGGGGCCGGTCTTTGGAAGGTCGAAGCTGATGCTTCGGAAATGGAATCGACGCTTCTCAACCTCGCCCTGAATGCCCGCGATGCCATGCCCGAGGGCGGCAAGCTCACCATCGAAACGAGCAATGCCTACCTCGATGATGAATATTGCCGTCAGCAAGAAGACCTCATGCCGGGCCAATATGTGCTTGTCGCGATATCTGACAGCGGCGCGGGGATGACGGCTGAAACGATCGACCATGCATTTGAGCCGTTCTTCACGACCAAGGAGGCGGGGAAAGGGACCGGTCTGGGGCTGAGTCAGGTTTACGGCTTCATGAAACAGTCAAATGGACACGTGAAAATCTACAGCGAGCCGGGCGTGGGCACCACGGTCAAGCTCTATTTCCCACGCCGTGAGGGCGACGAAGCAGCGGTTTCCGGCAACGAACAGGTCGGTTCCGAACGCGGGCGTGATGAGACAATTCTGATAGTCGAGGATGATGACGGCGTTCGCCAATACGCGTCGGAAATTCTGCGGGACCTGAATTATCAGATAATCGAGGCGAGGGACTCGGCAACTGCACTTCGTCTTCTTGACGCGGACAAGAAAATCGATCTGTTGCTGACGGACGTGGTGATGC
>DAISKM010000103.1:0-9332 GCA_036820945.1 Pseudolabrys sp. | reverse complement strand
GTCCCCGCCCGAACCGCCGCCGCCCATGGCGAGCTTGCGGCGGCGGTTCGGGCGGGGACGATCCGGTCAAGGACGTCGCCGGCATCAAGCTCATGGCCCGCGCGGTCACCGGCGTCGAGATGAAGGACCTGAAGAGCCTCGCCGACGAGGGCAAGAAGCGCCTCGGCTCCGGCGTCGTCGCCATCGTCGGCGTCGCCGAGGACGGCAAGGCCGGCATTGTCGTGGGAGTCACGGACGACCTGACCAAGCGCTTCAATGCGGTCGAACTTGTCAAGAAAGGCGCCGAAGCACTCGGCGGCAAGGGCGGGGGCGGCCGTCCCGATATGGCGCAGGCGGGCGGACCGGACGGCTCCAAGGCTGAGGATGCATTGAAGGCAATCGAAGCTGCGCTGGCTGCGTGAGCGCTTGAGAATAGCTCGCGACGCTAGTTCCCCGTCGGGAGACAACTGGGGTGAGGGCGTCAAGCATTCTCAACAGGCTGCACGCGCCGACACGGCGAACGCCTGCGCTTTGCAGCGCCCAGCGTGTACTATCGATCGTGTAAGGATCACGGATGGCCCGCAGTCGCACCAGGGATCTGCGCCGGCGCGTCTACCAGGTGCTCGAACAAGGGCCGGTAGGCGATGGTGTCGGCACATGGGTCGACCGCGCGCTGGTGACGCTCATTGTGATCAATTTGGCCGCAGTCGCGCTCGAATCCATGCCGCAATATGCGACCCGCTATGCGACGGCATTTGACTGGATCGAATACGTCTCGCTCGCGGTGTTTACGATTGAGTATGCCCTGCGTCTGTGGGTCGCGGTCGAGCATGGCCCGTACCGCCATTTCTCGCGCATGCGCGCGCGTATCAAATACGCGATCAGCACCGCTGGCATCATCGATTTGATCGCGGTGCTGCCGTTCTGGTTCGCAATGCTGCTGCCCAGCGACTTCCGTTTCGTGCTGGTGTTCCGCATGGTGCGGTTTTTCAAGATCGCGCGTTATTCGCCCGCCATGCGTTCGCTGCTCGACGTTTTATACAACGAGCGGCGCGCGCTGGTCGGCTGTCTCATCATCGCTCTCGGCACCGCGCTGGTCGCCGCATCGTTAATGCACCTGGCGGAGGGAAAGGTTCAGCCGGAAAAGCTCGGCACGATTCCCGACGCGTTCTGGTGGGCGATCGTCACAATCGGAACGATCGGCTACGGCGACGTGGTGCCGGTGACGGCGCTTGGCAAGACGATTGCGACCGGGACGATTTTCGCCGGCCTGGTGCTGATGGCATTGCCGGTGGGCATTATCGCCACCGCCTTCGCCGAGCAGATCCAGCGGCGGGATTTCATTGTCACGTGGGGGATGATTTCCCGGGTGCCATTATTCGCGGAGCTCGATGCCGCGGAGATATCCGACGTAATGGAGCTGCTCCGGGCACAAGTGGCTGAACCGGGCGAGATCATCGTGCGCGAGGGCGACCCCGCGCACTCGATGTACTTCATTGCGTCAGGCGAGGTTGAAATTGCCTTCAAGGGCAAGAAGACCCCGCTTCGCATCGGCATCGGTCAGTTCTTCGGCGAGGTGGCGGTGCTGCGCCGTTCTCGCCGGTCGGCGACCGTGACCGCGATCAGCCGAACCAACCTGCTGGTGCTCGACGGCCAGGACCTGCGGGCGCTGATGCATCGCGACCCACGCGTCGCCGAGCGCATTCACGAGGTCGTCGAGAAACGCGTCGGTCGCCAAGTGGTCTCCAAAGGCGATATCGTCTCTGAAGAAGTCGACTGAAGAACGCGGTGCGGCGACCTAGGCCATCGCTTTTTTCAGGTTCGCGTCCACCTTGTCGAGGAAGCCAGTGGTCGAGAGCCACTTCTGGTCAGCGCCGACCAGTAGTGCAAGGTCCTTGGTCATAGACCCGCTTTCAACCGTGTCGACGCAAACCTTCTCGAGCGTGGCGGCGAATTTCGCCAACGCATCGTTCTTGTCGAGCTTGGCGCGGTGCGCGAGGCCGCGTGTCCAGGCGAAGATCGACGCGATTGAATTCGTCGAGGTCTCCTTGCCTTTTTGATGCTCACGGTAGTGCCGGGTAACGGTGCCGTGCGCGGCCTCCGACTCCACGATTTTGCCGTCCGGCGTCATCAGCACGGAGGTCATCAGGCCGAGCGAGCCGAAGCCCTGCGCGACGATGTCCGACTGCACGTCGCCGTCATAGTTCTTGCACGCCCAGACATATCCGCCCGACCACTTGAGGGCAGCGGCGACCATGTCGTCGATCAGCCGATGCTCGTAGGTCAGTTTCTTCTTGTCGAACTCTGCCTTGAATTCCTTGTCGAAGGTTTCCTGGAAGATGTCCTTGAACCGCCCGTCATAGACCTTAAGGATGGTGTTTTTCGTTGAGAGATACAGAGGATAGCCGCGCGAGAGCGCGTAGTTCATCGACGCGCGCGCGAAATCGCGGATCGAGTCATCGAGGTTGTACATCGACAGCGCGACGCCGGAGCCGGGGAACTGAAACACCTCGTGCTCGACTTTCTTGCCATCGGGAGCGACATAGCTGAGCGTGAGCTTGGCCTTTTCCGGCACCCGGATGTCGGTGGCGCGGTACTGGTCGCCATAGGCGTGGCGGCCGATCACGATCGGCTGTGTCCAGCCGGGCACCAGGCGCGGAACGTTCTTGCAGATGATCGGTTCGCGGAAGATCACGCCGCCAATGATGTTGCGGATGGTGCCGTTGGGCGAACGCCACATCTTCTTGAGGTTGAATTCCTTCACCCGCGCCTCGTCCGGGGTGATGGTGGCGCATTTCACCGCCGCGCCGACTTCCTTGGTCTTGTTGGCGGCGTCGATCGTGATCTGGTCGTCGGTTTCGTCGCGCTTCTGGATGCTGAGATCGTAATAGAGAAGGTTGATATCGAGGTAGGGATGGATCAGCTTGTCCTTGATCAGCTGCCAGATAATGCGTGTCATCTCGTCGCCGTCCATTTCGACGACGGGGTTTGCGACCTTGATCTTCGCCATTTGAGGTAGAACCTTTTTTGAAAGTTGCGCGCAGAACGGAGGAAAAGCTTGCGCGCGCGGCCCCTATAGCACTCCGGATCAGAGGGCGAAAGCCCGCAAATTCCGGCATTCTTTCGCTCCGTGCACAGGGCAGGTATACCGCGCACAGGAGAATTGCATGCCCGGGGCCGGCACCGACAAAACCAAGCGCTGGATCGAAACGCCGGCGCCCATCGTCGTCTTGGTTGAGCCGCAGCTTGGTGAGAACATCGGCGCGGCCGCCCGCGCCATGGCGAATTTCGGTCTCGCGCGCTTGCGGCTGGTGAAGCCGCAGCAAGGATGGCCAAACGAAAAAGCGCGCGTGATGGCCGCGGGCGCCGACCGGGTTCTGGACGGCGCGGTTCTTTACGACAGCCTTAACGAGGCGATCGGAGATTGCACTTTTGTGCTCGCGACGACCGCGCGCAATCACGACCAGGCCAAGCCCGTGATATCCGCCGAGACGGCAGCGTCCGAGATGACCAAGCGCGTGGGCATGGGCGAGAACGTTGCGATCATTTTCGGCCGCGAACGCATCGGCCTTGAAAATCACGAGGTGGCGCTGGCCGATGGGATTGTCTCGCTGCCGGTCAACCCCGCATTCGCCTCGCTTAATCTTGCGCAGGCGGTGGTGATCGTGGCGTATGAGTGGTTCAAGCGCGCTATCGGAGGCGAGCCTCCATTCTCCATGCCGGACAAATCTCCGCCGGCTGCGAAGCAGCAGCTCGATGCATTTTTTTCCGATCTCGAGCGCGAACTTGAGCGCGTCGAGTTTTTCCGGCCCGAGGAGAAACGCGGCACGATGAGCGTGAACCTGCGCAACATTTTCCAGCGCATGGCGCCGACCCAGCAGGACATCCGCACGTTGCACGGAGTGATCAACGCGATCGCGCAGGGGCGCAAGGGCCCGGCGCGCGGCGGCGTGCTCGAACCTGCGGAAGCGCAGAAGCTGCGCGATCTGCTCGCCGAGCACGGCGGGGGCAGGGTGCCGGGAGAGCGAGGTCCGGTGCGCGGTCTGGCCCGGCTTTTGCGACGGAACCCGACCGAAGCGGAACGCGTGCTGTGGCAGGCGCTGGTCAACGACCGCCGGTTCGCCGGTCGCGCCTTCAAGCGCCAGGTGCCGATTGGTCCGCACATTGTTGACTTCGTGTCGTTTCCGCTCAGATGCGTCATCGAACTCGTGCCGGCGCAGGAGAGTGTCGAGGCGGTAGAGACGCGCGCACAACGGCGCGCTTACCTCGGCGAGCGGGATTATCGTGTATGCGAGGTCAGGGCGGACGAGGTGGAGCGGGATGTCACCAAAGTCCTCGACGATCTTTTCGCAGCTGTTTCGAGGGCGCGCTAGTAGCAAGGCCGTGCGTCCCCGCGAAAGCGGGAATCCAGCTTTTTGCTGTTCTGGATTCCCGCTTTCGCGGAAATGAACGGGTGCGAACTGCCAGTCTGGATTCCCGCTGATGCAGGAATGAAGGGCGCTTACCCCTTCAACGCCTTCAGTTGCGCGACAGTGGCAGCGCGCAGCGTGCTCTGGTCATTGCCCGCAACAATGAAACGGTAGCCGCGCCCGGCCATGGTCAGCGCGCTTTCGGTATCGCGGCAGTAGATGCCCGGGATCTTGCCGGCCTTTTTCGCCGCACCGCAGATCTTGTCGATTGCCTGCTCGACCTCGCGCGCTTGCACATCCTGTGCCTTGCCGCCGCTCAGCGCCGTTGCGAGATCGTATGGACCCACGAACAGCGCATCGATGCCGGGCGTTGCCGCGATCGCATCAACGTTGCCGAGGGCGGTTGCCGTTTCGATCATTGCGAACGTGAGCGTGCCCTCATTCGCTTCACGCATGTAGTCGACGGGGGCCGTGCGGGGGCTTTGCAGCGCCATGGCGCGCAAGGGACCCCAGCTGCGTTCCCCCAACGGCGGATATTTCGCGGCGGCGGCGAATTGCCGCGCATCGTCGGCGGTGTTGATCATCGGCGCGATGATTGCTTCAGCACCGAAGTCGAGCGCGCGCGAAACAAGGGCGAAATCGTTCAGCGGCACGCGCACCGCCGGCGCGGATTCCGCGTGATCGAGCGCACCGACGCCTGTGATGAGGGACCCGGTGTCCCAGAGCCCATGCTGCGAATCGAGCACCACGGCAGCAAAGCCTTCGCGCGCGATCGTTTCCGCGACGTGGGTCGAACCGAGCATACACCAAGCGCCATAGACCGTCTCACCCGCGCGCAGGCGCCTGGCGAGAGCGAAAGGCGATTCGGTCATGGGAGCCTTTTGTCGTTCCGGGTGCGTCGACGCTACGAACAGGGAAGAAGAAGCAAATTCATCGCGCGGACCCCATGCCCGGCGCCTTCCGCCGAACCATCCGCGACCAACCGGATCCTGCGTCAGCCGCTTTTTTTGATCTGCGCGACCGCTTCCGTCAGCAGTTCTGTCATCCGCGCGCGAATCTGTTGCTCGGTGACGCCCTTCGGCTGCAGATCCTTGGACACCTTGCGCAGGACGTCGTTGTCACCGGCTTCCTCGAAGTCGGCGAGCACGACCTCCTTGGCATAAGCTTCGGCATCTGCGCCGCTTTTGCCCAGGATTCCTGCGGCCCACAGGCCAAGCATCTTGTTCCGGCGTGCCATCGCCTTGAATTTGAGTTCCTCGTCATGCGCGAATTGCTTTTCGAAGCCTTCCTCGCGCTTATCGAATGTCGTGTTCATGCCGCCCTCGCGTCACATCGCGTGTCCATGCAGTTTATTTCGGCCTTGCATATCGCCGGTCTACCGTCAAGGCAACATGGGCGAGCGTTATTGCGGCGAAAATACGAAGTGGAAAACATGACGCAGGCGTGATTGTGCTGCCTCTACCGATCGGCTAGGTTGAATTCGTGCCCGGGCCGCTGGCTGAGGCTAGCGCTTTCAGTCCGGTCCCGCAGCCGCGGATCTTGCAAAGTCGCACAACAAGGAGCCACGGCAACCCGATGGACTTTCACAAACCACGGTACACTCCCATGAGCCGCCGACGCCGCATTTACGAAGGCAAGGCGAAGGTCCTCTATGAGGGCCCGGAGCCGGGAACGTTGATCCAGCATTTCAAGGACGACGCCACCGCCTTCAATGCCAAAAAGCACGAGGTGATCGAAGGCAAGGGCGTGCTCAACAATCGAATCTCCGAATATGTATTCCAGCACCTCAACGACATCGGGGTGCCGACGCACTTCATCCGCCGACTCAACATGCGCGAGCAGTTGATCCGCGAGGTGGAGATCATTCCACTCGAAATCGTTGTGCGTAATGTCGCCGCAGGCTCGCTTGCGCAGCGGCTCGGCATCGAGGAAGGCACCCAGCTCCCGCGCTCGATCATCGAGTTCTACTACAAGAACGACAAACTCAACGATCCGATGGTATCGGAAGAGCACATCACTGCCTTTGGCTGGGCCTCGCCGCAGGAGATCGATGACATCATGGCGCTTGCCATTCGCGTCAACGATTTTCTGTCCGGGCTTTTCCTCGGCGTCGGCATTCGTCTCGTCGACTTCAAGATGGAAACCGGCCGGCTATGGGAAAACGAGGTGATGCGCATCGTCGTGGCCGACGAGATCTCGCCCGACAGTTGCCGGCTGTGGGACATCAAGACCAACGACAAGCTCGACAAGGACCGTTTCCGCCGCGATCTCGGCGGGCTGGTGGAAGCCTACACCGAAGTCGCCAAGCGCCTCGGGATCATGGGCGAGGGCGAGCGCCCGCAGGGTAGCGGGCCAGTGCTGGTGAAAAGCTAAAGCTTCGCCCTAAGAAATGGGTGTCATGGCCGGGCTTGTCCCGGCCATCCACGTTTTTGCCGTCAAGACGTGGATGCCCGGCACAAGGCCGGGCATGACGGAAGCAAACGCAAAGCGGCGACGGGCTAGAACTTGTATGCCAGCCCAACCAGACCGAGCTTCAGCGTATTGCTGAAATCGCCTCTGTAGCCGAGACCGACGCAATGATTGAAATCCGTGGCGCTCACGCAGGCAACGTTGGTCTTGCCGAGGTCAACGTAACGGAATTCGGCCCGTGCGGTCCAATGCGGAGAGAACATGTACTCGACACCGACACCCGCGGTCCAACCGACTTTCGTTTGCTTCTGCTCAAAGGAAGCCGCTAATCCCGAATTCGCGAGCCCGGATCCGATCCGGTTAGCTCCATTCTTCGTATGTCCTAATGCCGCGCCGCCGGTCACGTAGAAAAGCGTTGAGTCGAATGCGAGGCCGGCACGGCCGCGCAGCGTGGCCAGCCAGTTCACATCAAACGAGCTTGTGAAGTTAGCGCCACCACCATTGATGTCGGGAAGAAAATGGCTTGTCTTGGAACCGATCCAGTTCCAGTCACTTTCGACGCCGTAAATGAAGCCGCTCTGCTGCCAGTTGTAGCCGAGCAATCCGCCAGCAGTTCCTCCTGTTTTTTTTGCGCTCATAAAGACTGGTATTGGAGCCAAAGAAAGCGTCGCTATCGTTGAAAAACGCATCATGATGGGCAATGCCGCCTTGAATGCCGAGATAGCCGCCGGCCCAGATTGGGACCGATAGAGGGACATGAGCCCGCGCGATTGACCCATACGGGGCCTGGCTGCCCCCGAATTTGTAATTCACCCCAATCAACCCCAGCATCAGCGTGTTGCTAAACTCGCCGCTGGGCGCGGCTACACAGGATAGCGTTCCCGGCCTGCAGGGCACGCCGATTTTTCCGAGATCGACATACCGCCACTCAGCGCGCGCAGTCCAATTCGGCGCGAACATATGTTCAACACCGGTGCCTACGGTCCAGCCGGCTTTCGTCTCATTCTGTGTAAAGGAGAAGCCGACAGCGTCGGTCGCCAAGAACGCGAAAGTATTTTTTATGTGACCGAAAGCTGCGCCGCCGGTTAGATAGAACAAAGTCGAGTCGAGCGCGAGCCCTGCGCGTCCGCGAATCGTAGAAACCGAATTGATGTCAAACGAAGTCGAAGTCTGCCCCAAGTTTGCAAGATGGCCGGCCTTGGCGCCAATCCAGCTCCAGTCGCCTTCCAGCCCATAGACGAAGCTGCCGTGCTGCCAATTGTAGCCCAGCACAGCACCCGCGGTGCCGCCGGTCTTGCTGCCGTCGAGCTCAAATCCAAAAAGTCCAAGTTCAGCCAGCGCGTCGCGACGCACGGCGCCGCCCTGAATGCCAAGATAAACTCCGGTCCAGTCCGTGACCCGAGCGGGTGCGTACATCGGTGCTTTCGCGGGCGTGTCGGCGGCGCGCGCTACGCTTGTCAGCGCCACCATCGAAACCGTTGCCAGCAAGAATCTTTTCATTGGCAGCAGCCTGTCTCCGCCGAGTCAGTTTGTTTGCTTGCCACGCTGCTTTTTGCGCCGCGTCATCTGATCGAACGACGCGGCTGCGTTTCCCACGGCGTATGTGGCGTATCCGCAACGTTGAGCTGCAACCTCGCGTGCGGCCAACGACGGAATTTCCAATGAATATCGTCGAACCGATTCTCTTTCAGGCGAGGCACGATCCGCCGGCACCGGCCATGGGTGCGCCAGGCACTGCATTGGGTATCGTCAGCTACGCAAGGCTTGCGCGCTTCATTCACAGCGTCGGCCACCGCGCCATGCGTCTCGGCGTTGCACCCGGGCAGGTCGTCGCCATCCACGTTAAGGATCACATCTTTCACGCCGCGCTTGCATTGGGGTTCATGCACGTCGGCATTGTCACAGTATCGATCGGCGCGACCTTGCCGCCGGGGCCTGCGGGCCGACGTCATCCTCACCGACGAGCCTGAGGCGTTCGCCAATGGGCGGAGGGCGAAGATTGTCGCGGTCGACCTGTCGTGGATGTCGGGCAAGGGCGTACCGGTCGACGAACGCCACGTCTACCGCGGCAACGGCAATGACCTTTGCCGCATCGCGCTGACATCGGGGTCAACCGGCGAGGCCAAGGCGGTCGGATTCACGCACAACAACCAGTTCGCTCGCCTCGCGCGCTACAATCACGTTTTCGGAAATCTCTTCCCGCAGTATTCGCGTTTTTTCAGCGACTATGGGCTCGGCTCCAGCGGCGGCTTCCGACATGTCCTTTACGTGCTGTCGCGTGGGGGGACGATGTTTTTTCCCGGCGCCTCGCCGATGGAAACACTGCAGACTTTCGCGCTTTACAAGGTGCAGGGCCTGATCGCGTCGCCAGGCGGCCTCAGCGGTTTCCTGACCTTCTATGACACCAACCGCGACTTTCCGTGCAGCTTCGACATTATTCTGTCGGCCGGCAGCCCGCTGCCCGATCCATTGTCGCAACAGGTGCGCTCGCGCATGTGCTCGAACCTGATCTTTTACTATGGCACGACCGAAACC
>DAISKM010000102.1:6351-9377 GCA_036820945.1 Pseudolabrys sp. | reverse complement strand
GATCGACCTTGATCATTTCAAGTCAATTAATGATCGTTTTGGCCACGCGGTCGGCGACAGGGTGCTCGCCATTTTCGCAGAGGCCGCACGCAAGTCGATGCGCGTATCGGATCTGATCGGCCGGATGGGCGGCGAGGAGTTCGCTGCCATTCTGGTCGAGACCAGCCGCGACAAGGCATTGGAAGTAGCGGAGCGGATCCGCGCCAGCTTTGCGCACCTAGCCCAGGAGGTCGATGGCTATCGTGTCGACGCGACCGTGAGCATCGGGCTCGTGCACTGCCTGGAACGGACCTTGAATATTGCCGAGTTGCTGACTCAGGCCGACCACGCCCTTTATTACGCGAAGGAGCGCGGCCGGAATCGCACCGAGATCGCGGCGATTCCGATGCACGCCGGGCAGGGCGGGGTGCCTTCGCCAAGATCCGCAGTCGCGACCACAGCGAAAACTGCCGCCTGATCAAAACAACACTAGTGCAATGCTGCGCGACACAGGGCCGTGACGCGCTGCCGCGTCCATGCCAATTGACCAATGGCTTCGACTTAGTCCAGTTTAGGACAAGTGGGCGGCATTGCCGTTTGGTGGGATTCCAAACCAATTCAAAGACGTAGGGAGGAAGACATGCGTAAATTTGGCTGGCTTGGAATAGCCGCCCTGGCTTTGACGGTGGGCGGCGCCGCCCAGGCCGAAACCATCAAGATCGGCGTGGTTCTTCCGTTCAGCGGCGCCAATGCCGACCTTGGTCATCAGATCGACAAGGCCTTCGACCTGTACGTGAAGCTCCATGCCAAGGACATCGCGCCGCACAAGGTCGAGATCGTCAAGCGAGACGAAGGCCCGCCGACCGGCGCGCAGGCAAAAACCGTTGCGACGGAGCTGATCACCAATGACAAAGTGCAGATCCTGACCGGTTTCGTGTTTTCGCCATCTGCAATCGCACTTGCCCCTGTGGTGACGCAAGCGAAGGTGCCGATGATCATCGCAAATGCCGGCACGGCCTGGATCACCAATCTGTCACCCTATATTGCGCGACTCTCGTTCAGCATGTGGCACCACGCTTATCCGATGGGCGCCTATGCCTTCGGCAAGGTCGGTTGCAAGACCGCGGCGCTGGCTTACACCGACTTCCCGCCGGGAAAGGATTCCACAGAGGCGTTCAAGACCGGTTTCGAAAAGGCCGGCGGAAAGGTCACCGAGGCCATCCCGATGGGCAGCCCGGTGCAGGTGCCGGATTTCACGCCATTCTTCCAGCGCATCAAGGACGCCAAGCCCGATTGTATGTACGTGTTCATTCCGTCCGGTGCCCACGCGACTGGTGTGACAAAGGCCTACGGCGAGCTCGGCATGCGTAAGGCCGGCGTCAAGCTGATCGGCCCGATGGACTTGATCCCCGACAACAAGCTGCAGGACATGGGCGATGCGGCGATCGGCACGATCGTGATGGGCAACTACGCGGTTGACCTCGATAATGCCGACAACAAGGAGTTCAACAAGGCCTGGCACGAGGCATACGGCAAAGACTCTTACCCGGATTTCATGTCCGCCGCCGGCTGGGACACCATGCACGCCATCTTCGATGCGATCAAAAAGCTCAATGGCAAAGTTACCGACGGCCAGCAGGTCATCGATGCGATGAAGGGTTGGACGGGCAATGGTCCGCGCGGCAAAGTCTCGATCGACGCCGCGACCCGCGACATCGTGCAGGATGAGCACGCCATGGAAGTCATTCGCAAGGCGGACGGCAAACTTGGCATCAAGGTTCTCGACACCACCAAGGGCGTGAAGGACGAGTGCAAGGAGCTCAAGGTCGGCCGTTGCGGCTCGTGATCCTTCGCGGCTTGATTGACACCTGACTGCGCCGCCGCGCATAAAGGCGCGGCGGCGTTTTATTAATCGCGAGGTGGGGCTCGTGCCGCAGGTCGCCAATATTGCTGTCAGCATTCTCTTCGACGGCTTGGCCTACGCCATGTTTCTGTTCATCACCTCCGTCGGCCTTTCGGTCACGATGGGGTTGATGGGCTTTGTCAATCTTGCGCATGGTGCCTTTGCCATGGCGGGCGGCTATCTCGTGGTCACGCTTACGCGCACGCTCGGGGTCGGCTTTGTGCCTTCCCTGATTATTGCCGCCGTGGTCGTCGGCGCGGTGAGCGTGTTGTTCGAGCGTTTCCTCTATCGCCGGCTCTACAGGTCCACCGATCTCGAGCAGGTCTTGCTGACGATTGGTCTCGCCTTCATGGCCATTGCGACCGCTACATATTTTTATGGTCCAATACCCAAGTCGGTGCCGCTGCCGGACTGGCTGCAAGGCGACGTCAATCTCGGCTTCCGCTATTTCCCCAGCTACCGTGCCTTTCTGATCGTGCTCGGCGCGGCGCTGATTGCCATCCTCTGGTATGTCTTCGAGCGCACGAATATCGGCGCCAAGATCCGTGCCGCAGTCGATAACCGGCGCATGGCGGAATCGGTCGGCATCAATGTCGATCGGCTGTTTACGCTGACTTTTGCTGTGGGATCCGGGCTTGCCGCGCTCGGTGGCGGCCTTGCCATCCAGCTGTTGGGCCTGTCGCCGAGCTTTGCCGTGATCTACCTGGTGCTGTTCCTGATCGTCGTGGCGGTGGGCGGTCTCGGGAGCCTGAAGGGCACCTTGCTCGCCGCGCTCGTCCTCGGCATTTTCGATACAGGGGGCAAATATCTGCTGGCCGATGCCGGCGGGTTTTTTGTCTACGCGGTGACGGTGGCTGTTCTTCTCGTCAAGCCGGCAGGCTTCTATGGCCGCGAGTGACACCATCCGCGCAGCCGGCCCTGCCGTCAGCACGCGCGAACGCGCGGCGGACTATCTTCTGAAACGGCATCGTTTCCACCTAGCCGAGGCGTTGCCCTGGCTGATCGCCATCGCCGTGTTTTTCATTTTCCCGACCCGCATGACCTTCGGCAGCCAGGTGTTGGTGATGATCATGTTTGCGCTCTCGCTCGATCTGATTCTCGGCTACGCCGGAATCGTGACGCTGGGCCATGCTGCTTTCTTCGG
>DAISKM010000102.1:0-6341 GCA_036820945.1 Pseudolabrys sp. | reverse complement strand
CGCTGCGATGGCGGCCGGTCTCGTCGGGTTTATTACCGGGTGGTTTCTGCTGCGCTATCGCGGCCTCACGCTGCTGATGCTCACGCTTGCGACCGCCATCCTGCTGCAGGAGACCGGCAATCTGCGGTCAGATATTTCCGGCGGCTATGACGGATTGCCAGGGCTGACCTTCAAGCCGCTATTGGGCCTATTCGATTACGACCTCTACGGACACACTTATTACCTGTATGCCCTCGCGGCACTTGCCATCGTGTTTTATCTCGTCCGCAGGATTGTCTATTCGCCGTTTGGTCAGGCGCTCACGGGGATTCGCGAAAACGTGCGGCGCATGCATGCGATCGGATCTCCCGTACATTGGCGGCTGGTGACTGTTTATACGATCGCGGCCGCGATTGCCGGCGTTGCAGGCGCACTTTTCACCCAGACCAATGCCTACGTCACCTTGACCGTTTTCGACTTCGAGAATTCCGCAAAGGTGATGGTGATGCTGATCCTCGGCGGTACGGGGCGGCTTTACGGTGCATTCATCGGCGCGACCGTTTACATGGTGCTGGAGGATTACTTCTCGAAACTCAGTCCGACCTTCTGGCAATTCGGTATCGGCCTGATGCTGGTGCTGGCGGTGCTGTTTGCGCCGCGCGGAATTCTGGGCGTGTTCGAGAACATCGGTAAATACTTTGCCGAAAGGAAACGGACGTGACCGCCGCGCTGCAGGTCGAAGGATTAAATCGCACCTTTGGGGCATTGCCGGTCACGCGCGACGTCAACCTGACGCTTGATCGCGGAGCGCGCCGTGCCCTGATTGGCCCTAACGGCGCCGGCAAGACCACGCTCGTCAACCTGATCACGGGAGCGCTCAAGCCGCATTCGGGCCGCGTCGTGCTCAATGGTGAGGAGATTACATCGCTAAGCCAGGCCGACCGCGCGCGGCGAGGCCTCGCGCGCACTTTTCAAATCAATCAGCTGTTCCGCGGTCTAACCGTGCTCGAAAACCTGTGCATGACTATCGGCGAGCGCGACGGTCATTGCAACAATCTCTGGCGTTCGGCCGGGGCGAAGCGCGAGGTGATCGACGAGGCGCTTGGCCATCTTGATTCGCTGCGGCTGACGGACGACGCGCTCAAGCAGGTGCGCGAGTTGCCCTATGGACGACAACGCCTGGTCGAGATCGCCATTGCGCTCGCGCAAAAGCCTCGGGTCCTCCTGCTCGACGAGCCGGCTGCGGGCGTGCCGTCATCGGAAAGCCATCTCATCCTCGATGTGGTGGCCGCGCTCGACCCCGACATCGCGGTGCTGATCATCGAGCATGACATGGACGTCGTGTTCCGTTTTGCCAGGGAAATCACGGTTCTGGTGCAAGGCGCGGTGTTCACGCAAGGCACGCCCGAAGAGATCATGAACAATGAACAGGTACGGGCGGTCTATCTCGGCGAGGAAAGCCACCGTGGAGCGCGCCGAGGGGGACACCATGGCTGAGCGTGCGCTCGAGCTCGACAAAGTTCGCGCGGGGTACGGCGAAACTGTCGTGCTCGAGGACATTCGCCTTGCGCTTGGCGCCAGCGAGACCGTATCGATCATCGGCCGCAACGGCGTCGGCAAGACCACATTGCTCGCGACCATCATGGGCCACACCACGCTGCATGGCGGGCGAATATCTCTTCACGGCAAGAATATTTCCGGCCTCGCGACCTATCGCCGCGTCACCGAAGGCCTTGGTTATGTACCGCAGGAACGTGAAATTTTCCCTTCCCTGACGCTACGCGAAAATCTTGAAGTTGCCGTTCGCCCCGGCCCCTGGACGATGGCAACGGTGTTCGAGCTCTTTCCGCGGCTAGCCGAGCGGGCCGACAATCGGGGCAACCAGCTGTCGGGTGGCGAGCAGCAGATGCTCGCGATTGGCCGCGCGCTGGTCAGTAATCCAACCGTCCTGCTGATGGACGAACCGTCCGAAGGGCTCGCACCTGTGATCGTTGAGGAGCTGGCACGTGCAGTGAAGCGTCTTACCCAAGCCAGCGGCCTCGCCACGATATTGGTAGAGCAGAACTCCCGCCTCGCGCTTGATATCGCTCCGCGAGCCGTGGTGATGGATCGCGGCCGCCTGGTCTATGACGGTCCGAGCGAAACGCTGCGCAATGATCCGGCGAAGCTTGAGCAACTTATTGGCGTGGTGAAGGCGTAGAGCCGGGTACAGTCGACCTCGGCCGTCATGCCCGCTATGCGGGGTGCACGGCTTGCGAGCAAGGAACTCTGGTCATAGTCTCGCACTGAATTAGCCGTCCCCGCGAAAGCAGGGACCTAGAGCGACTACGTAAACGTTTTCATCTGGGCCCCGCTTGCGCGGCAATGAACGGATCAGCAGGAGACCGGATCTCATGAATATCAACGCTCAGCCATCGAGTGGTCTTGCAATTCCGTTCGACCATCACCGCCTCGACCGGCTGATGGAAGAAGCCGGCATTGACGTCGTCATCGCCACGTCGAAGCACAATGTACAGTATCTGCTCGGCGGCCACCGCGCAGATTTCTTCGATTACATGGACGCGACCGGCGTCACCCGCTATCTGCCGGTTTTCGTCTATCCGAAGGGCGCGCCGGAGAAGGCCGCCTATATCGGCCACCGCCTGGAGAAATTCCAGCGCGAGGTGAAGCCGATGTGGACGCCGGAAACGCAAACCAATACCTGGGGCTCTGTTGATGCCATGCAGAAAGCGGTCGAGCACATGCGCAAAGTCGGCCTCAAGCCGAAGCGCATTGCCGCCGAATTCGGCTTTTTGCCCTATGACGCATCGCAGGTGCTGCGTGCCGCTTTTCCGGATGCTGAATGGGTGGATGCGCTATACGTGCTCGAGCGGCAGCGCGTGAAGAAGTCGGCCGAAGAGCTGAAATTATTGAAATACGCCTCCGAAGCCGTGATCGATTCCATGAAGGCGGTGATTGCCGGCAGCAAACCTGGCGTCACGAAGGCTGATGTGGTTGAAGCGCTGCGACGCGAGGAAACAAACCGCGGACTGACCTTCGAATACTGCCTGATCACGTGCGGCACCGGCATGAACCGGGCGCCCTCCGATCAGAAGTGGGAGAAGGGCGACATTTTGTCGATCGATTCCGGCGGAAACTATGAGGGCTATATCGGCGATGTTTGCCGCATGGCCATCCAGGGCGAGCCGGATGCCGAACTGGAAGATCTGCTCGGTGAGATCGAATCCATCCAGCGCGCCGCGATGAAGCCTATCCGCGCCGGCGTCATCGGTGGCGAGATCTACGCTGCGGCCAAGCCGCTGGTGCAGAAATCGAAGCATCACAACCACATGGAATTTCTCGCCCACGGCATGGGGATGGTCAGCCACGAGGCACCGCGGCTGACCGACCGCGGGCCGGTGCCTTATCCGGCCGAATATGCGGATCAGCCTCTTGAAGCGGGCATGGTGGTGTCGGTCGAGACGACGCTCATGCATCCGTCACGAGGCTTCATCAAGCTCGAGGACACCGTGGTTGTCCACGATGCCGGCCATGAGGTCTACGGCGAAGGTGCGCGGGGCTGGAACAGGGCAGGCGTGCGGTAGCGCGCGTATCGCCGTTCGTCGCCGCGAAAACGGGGACCCAGTGCAAGACTGCAAAGCGACAGTAGCTCAGGATTCCCGCTTGCGCGGGAATGAACGGAAAATTATCGAACCTGCTTGGCAGTTATTTCCGCCGCCAGCTCTTTGAGCTTTTCAGAAAACTGAACGGGATAATCGTCGCTTTTTTCCAGCCGCCGGAGCGGTTCGGGCAGACGCGCGAGCTCGCGCGCTGCATGCTCGCGGATCTGGGAGAGTTTTGGCGCTGGCACAATGCGTTTCCCCGCACGCATCACCGGCACGACCAGGAGATCGCCTTTATGTGAGTCATTCTCCAGCGAGAGTGTGTCTCCGGACATTCGCCCGTCATCGCCGAAGCTGCGCCAGATCTGTTTGCGTCCGGGCCAGGTGACCTTGCCTTCGGACAGCTTTCGCCTTGGCCGGCCGGCATATTCCTGAAGCTTGTACGCGCAATCGAGCGACGGGGCGTCGATCGAGGCATCAAGGTTGACGCCGATACCATAGCCATCGATAGGCGCTTTGGTCGCCGTCATTGTTTGCAGTACGTCTTCGTTAATGCCGCCGCTCACGAGAATAATGACATCGTTCAGTCCGCCGGCATCGAGGATGGCACGCACTTTTGTGGCCATCGCGGCCAGATCACCGCTGTCGATGCGCACACCGCGGATAGCGATGCCATCGGCTTTCAGTTTCGGCGCGAGCTGCACGACTTTGCGCGCGCCCGCTTCCGTGTCGTAGGTGTCGATGAGAAGAATAACGCCGTCCGGCCGCGAGCGCGCGAAATTCTCGAAAGCGGTCATCTCGTCGTTATGCACCTGCACAAAGGAGTGCGCCATGGTGCCGACAATCGGAATTCCGTAACGCTCGCCGGCAAGCACGTTGGCCGCGCCGAAGAACCCGGCGATGTAGCTCGCACGCGCTGAAAAGAGCCCGGCCTCGGCGCCGTGCGCTGTGCGTAGTCCAAAGTCCGATAGAATTTTTCCCGGCGCTGCGAGCACCATACGCGCTGCCTTGGAGGCGATCATGGTCTGGAAATGCAAAATATTGATCAGCCGGGTCTCGACCAGTTGTGCTATCGGCAGCGGCGCGGTGATCCGGATAAGAGGTTCGTGCGGAAAGCATATCGTGCCTTCCGGAATCGCATGGACGTCACCGGTGAAACGGAGTCCGGCGAGATAATCGAGGAGATTGCGTCGAAAGCGACCGGTGCTTTTGAGCCAGTCAATCTCGTGCGCTGAAAAGCTCAGCGTCTCGAGAAAGGCGAGGGCGTCCTCGAGGCCCGCCGCAACCAGAAAATTGCGTCGCTCCGGCAGCCGCCGCACGAAGAATTCAAACACGGCCTCCTTGTCCTCGCCGCGGTCCAGATACGCCTGGACCATGTTGAGTTCGTAGAGGTCGGTGGTGAGAGGGCTGGTTAGCGTCATGTTAACTTCCAGTACCGAAACTCGGTATCGCGGCCGAAGGGAATACTGTCCTATAAACGGGCCTGGGGATAGCTGCAATTAGGCCACGATCCGGACAAATAGTATCGCTTGGTAGGCTGCGATAGATTGATCAGAAGCGGAGCTGACCAAGTGCGTAAAGCGTCCCGCCTGCCGAGGCATTTGCCTGAGGGCACCAAGTACGTCGTCGAGAGTGATGGACCACTCGTCCGGCGGTTCGTCGAGTTGCCGAATGGCAAAAAGATAAATCTGCCATCTAGGAAGGCAATGGCCTGCAGCTGCGGCGAGCGGGTCAGCATCGTCCCCGAACAGGAAACCGGGGCCGAGTCAGTTAAGTCCGCCTCGGTCGCGAAGACATCGCATCGCGCCTGACATTCGTTTCCGGAACGGATTGCGATTTTAATCTTCGATCCTGTCGGGATCTTTCACGCGGCGGAGTCGTTCGGGGATTTTTTCTCTGCTCGCTGAGCGCTATCAGTTTTTCCCTGTTCGCGCCTCACCTGATCTTGTGATCCGGCATTGTCATGCGTCCCGCGCTCCCGATCCGGTCCGGTGGGTCCGTCCCCTCCCATTGTACCTGGTTTGCCGCCCGTGCTGATCGGCGCTTTTGGCATCTTCAACCTGCCTTTCGATGGCGCGAAGGCGATCGTGTTTTCCGTGTCTCTCTTCGATGGTCGGCGCGCCGTCGACGGTGCGAGTGGGCCGCAATCGCACTTTCCCCTTTGGCACTCCGGCGCAAGGCGTCCATGAGGTTTATGACCTTGGCCGGTTCCCGATCCTGGGGGGCCTCGATCTTTTCGCCTCTGTCCTTTTTACGCAGCAGTTCTTTCAGCGCCTGCTCGTAGTGATCCTCGAATTTTTTCGGATTGAAATGTCCGGATTTGGTTTTGATGATATGCGCTGCAAGATCGAGCATGTCCTTGGTTACTCGCGCGCTCGGGATATCGTCGAAATAATCCTGCTCGTCACGCACCTCGTAGGGATAGCGCAGCGTTACGCCAAGGATGCCTTTACCGCGCGCCTCCAGCGCAATCGTGTGCTCTCGCGTTGTGAATACGATCCGGCCGATTCCGACCATGCCTTCTTTTTCAATCCCGTCCCGTATAACGGCGAAAGCCTGTCTGCCGGCATCTCCGTCGGGCACAATGTAATAAGGGTTTGCCAGATAGAGTTCGTCGATTTCATCGCGCGGAACGAACTCATCGATCTCGATCGTGTGCTTGCTTTCGATGGCGACCGCGTCGAGTTCTTCAGGCTCGACCGGAATGTATTCGTCCTTCTTTTTCTCGTACCCTTTAATGATGCCCTCGTTGTCGACCTG
>DAISKM010000101.1:5989-9384 GCA_036820945.1 Pseudolabrys sp. | reverse complement strand
CGCGACGTCACTCAAACGACGCTTGAGCCGCCGCTGGGATCCGGACCCTATCGTCTCAAGGAATTCGTGCCGGGCCGCACGCTGGTCTACGAAAAGGTCGATGACTATTGGGGCAAGGACCTCAATGTCATTATCGGCACGCGCAATTTACAGACGATCCGCTACGAATATTTCCGCGACTCCACGGTCGCGCTCGAGGCGTTCAAAGCCGATCAGGCCGACTGGCGCATTGAGAACAGTGCCAAGGAATGGGCGACCGCTTACGACTTCCCGGCTGTGCGCGATAAGCGTGTCCTCACGGAGGAATTCCCGATCCGGAACGTGGGTGTTATGCAGGCCTTCGCCTTCAACGTCCGGCGCGAAAAATTCAAGGATCCGCGCGTCCGCCGCGCTTTCAATTTTGCCTTCGATTTCGAAGAAATGAATCGACAGATATTTTTCGGACAGTACAGGCGTATCGCCAGTTACTTCGAAGGCACCGAGCTTGCATCGTCGGGGATTCCCGAAGGCACGGAGCTCGAAATCCTGCAAACGGTGCGGGACAAGATACCGGCCGATCTGTTCACGCAGCCCTATACCAATCCGGTTGGCGGCAATCCGCAGAACGTGCGCAATAACACGCGCGAGGCCCTCGCTTTGCTTCGCTCCGCCGGGTACGAAGTCCGCAACACGAAGCTGGTTGGCATCAGTAACGGAGAGCCATTGCATGTCGAACTGCTGGTGGAGCAGCCCGCATTCGAACGGATCATGCTGTTCTACAAGCCGTCGCTCGAGCGGCTTGGAATTGGTGTTTCCGTGCGCACGATCGACGCCTCGCAATATGAGAACAGATTGCGCCAATGGGATTTCGACATCATCATTAACTCGTGGGCTCAATCGCTCTCACCCGGCAATGAACAGCGTAATTTTTGGGGCTCGCAGGCCGCGGACCAACCCGGCTCTCGCAATCTGGTCGGCATCAAAAACCCCGCTGTCGACGCGCTTATCGATCGCGTGATCTTTGCCAAGAGTCGCGCGGAGCTGGTCGCCGCCACCAAGGCTCTCGATCGCGTGCTGCTGTGGAATTTCTACGTCGTTCCGCAATGGACATACGGGAAACAGCGCACCGCCCGCTGGGATCGTTTCGGCCGTCCCGATGTCCTGCCTCAATACGCGGCGTCGGCATTCCCTACGGTTTGGTGGTGGGATGCTGCCAGGGCGGCCAAAGTGCCGCAGCGGTCCTAAATGATGAAACTCAGCCGCCGTGGCGCGTTGACGCTGTTTGCCGGCGCTGCGGCAGCAAGTGCCGGCAGCCGCATCATTCCCGTCTCGGCGCAGGACGCCGACCGGCACGGCATGTCGGCCTTCGGCGACCTTCAGTATCCACCGGACTTCCCGCACTTCAAATATGTCAACCCGAATGCGCCAAAGGGCGGCGTGTTCTCGCAGATTGGTCCGAACCGGCAATTCAACCAGTCGTTCCAGACCTTCAATTCCCTCAATAGCTATATTCTCAAGGGCGATGCTGCCCAGGGGATGCAGCTCACGTTCGCCACGCTCATGGCGCGCTCAGGCGATGAACCGGACGCGATGTACGGCCTCGCTGCCCGAAGCGTTCGCATTTCCGATGACGAATTGACGTATCGTTTTACCCTGCGCGATCAGGCGAAATTCCATGACGGCACACTCCTCACGGCGCATGACGTGGTCTGGTCATTGATGACCCTGAAGGACAAGGGTCATCCAATCATCACGCAGCAACTGCGCGACTTCACGGGCGCGGAAGCAGCGGATGAACGCACGGTCGTGGTGCGCTTTGCCGCTAATCGAGGACGCGATGTGCCGCTTTTCGTCGCGGCACTGCCGATCTTATCTCGCGCCTACTATTCGAAAAAGAATTTCGAGGAATCGACGCTGGATATTCCGCTCGGGAGCGGAGCGTACAAGGTCGGAAAGTTCCAGGTCGGTCATTTCATCGAGTTTGAGCGGGTGAAGGATTGGTGGGGCTCGGATCTTCCGGTTTCGCGCGGGCAGAATAATTTCGATGTGCTGCGGTTCGAGTATTACCGTGACAGGGAAGTCGGGTTCGAGGGCTTTACAGGCAGGAATTATCTCTTCCGCGAGGAATTCACGTCGCGTTTCTGGGCGGCGCGCTATGACTTTCCTGCCTTCAAGGACGGACGCGTCAAGCGCGACGTGCTGCCCGACGATACGCCTTCGGGTGCCCAGGGATGGTTTATCAATACGCGGCGCGAGAAATTTAAAGACCGGCGCGTGCGCGAGGCGCTGATCGACGCGTTCGATTTCGAGTGGACCAACAAGAACATCATGTACGGGTCTTACGATCGCACGCATTCGGTGTTTCAGAACTCCCCAATGATGGCGAAAGGGAAGCCCGATGCCGCCGAGCTCGCGCTCCTTGAACCCTTTCGTGGCAAAGTGCCGGATGAAGTTTTCGGAGAGCCCTACGTCCCGCCGGTGTCCGACTTATCGGGACAGGACCGAAAGCTGCTGAGACGTGCTGCGCAGTTGCTCAACGACGCCGATTGTGCGCTGAAGAACGGCAAGCGGTTCCTGCCAAGCGGCCAACCGATCACCATCGAATTTCTGATTGATGAGCCGACATTCCAGCCGCATCATTTGCCTTATATCAAGAATTTGGGCGTGCTCGGCATCGACGCAAGCTTGCGCATCGTTGACCCGGTGCAATATCGCGCGCGCGTCGATGCCTTTGATTTCGATATCACCGTTGAGCGCTTCAGCTTTTCGTCGACACCGGGGGACTCGCTGCGCACCTTTTTTTCATCGCAGGCCGCCGCGACGAAAGGGTCGCAAAATCGCGCCGGCATCGCAGACCCCGCTGTCGATGCGCTGGTGGACGTCATTATCGCCGCCAAAACCCGCGAGGAACTTACCGCCGCCTGCAAGGCGCTTGATCGCGTGATCCGTGCCGGACGATACTGGATACCGCATTGGTACAAAGCGTCGCACTGGATTGCCTATTGGGACGTGTTCGGCCGTCCGGATGTTAAACCGCGCTATTTTCGAGGTATTCCTGAAACGTGGTGGTACGATCGCGATAAGGCAGTAAGAGCAGAACAAAAAGGATGAACAGAACCGCGTGCTTTGCGCCGGTGGAGGAATGACATACTGAGGAGCGCATGACCGCCTATATCATTCGCCGTCTGTTGTTCATGGTGCCGACGATGTTCGGCATCATGCTGGTGGCTTTCGTCGTGGTGCAGTTCGCGCCCGGTGGTCCGGTTGAGCAGGTCATCGCCAAGCTCACCGGATCGGACACGGGCGCGACCTCGCGCATTTCGGGCTCGACGGGCGGGGATTTTGGCAATCGCGGCCTCGCGCAGGGCGCCTCGCAGGTAGACGCTGCTACCTCGAAATATCGCGGCGCACAGGGT
>DAISKM010000101.1:0-5979 GCA_036820945.1 Pseudolabrys sp. | reverse complement strand
GGGTCTCGATCCGGAATTCATCAAGAAGCTCGAGACGCAGTTCGGATTCGACAAGCCGGCACCAGAGCGCTTTGCCCTGATGCTCTGGAACTATTTGCGATTCGACTTCGGAAAAAGCTATTTCCGCGACGTCAGCGTGATGCAGTTGATCAAGGAAAAGTTGCCGGTCTCGATGTCGCTCGGCATCTGGATGACCTTGATGACGTACTTGATTTCGATTCCCCTTGGCGTTCGCAAGGCCATGCACGACGGTTCGCGCTTTGACGTATGGACTTCGACGGTGATCATCGTCGGCTATGCGATCCCCGGATTTCTGTTCGCGATCCTGCTGATCATCCTTTTCGCCGGCGGCTCGTTCTTCGACTGGTTTCCCTTGCGAGGCCTAGTGTCCGAGAACTGGTCATCGCTGCCCTGGTGGCAAAAAATCCTCGATTATTTCTGGCATCTCACGCTGCCGATCATCGCCATGGCCCTATCGGCCTTTGCTACGATGACATTGCTGACAAAGAATTCCTTCCTTGAGGAAATTCGCAAGCAATATGTGCTCACCGCACGTGCCAAGGGCTGCACCAATAACCAGGTGCTCTACGGCCATGTTTTCCGCAATGCCATGCTCATCGTTATTGCCGGCTTCCCCTCGGCATTCGTACATGCGTTTTTCACGGGCGCCCTGCTGATCGAAACCATTTTCTCGCTCGATGGCCTCGGGTTGCTTGGCTTCGAGAGCGTTCTCAACCGGGATTATCCGGTCGTGTTCGCCACTCTTTACATCTTCTCGCTCATCGGCGTGGTCGTGAACCTGATCTCCGATCTGACCTACACGTGGATCGATCCGCGTATCGACTTCGAGACGCGGGAGGTCTGAAGTGGACGCACGGACCGGCATCAAGCCGCCTGAAACCGCAGCAGTATCGCCTATGGGGTTGGCGGCGCCGCCGACAGGAAAAGCCATAAGCATTTCACCCCTCAACAAGCGTCGGTGGGAAAATTTCAAGACAAATCGCCGTGGCTACTGGTCGCTCTGGATTTTTCTGACACTGTTCGTCCTTTCGCTGTTCGCCGAATTTATCGCCAACGACAAGCCCATTTTTATCTTCGTCAACGGGCGGCCGTTTTTCCCCGCAGTCATCACGTATCCCGACACGGCTTTTGCCAGGGAGCACGATCCGAACTTGTTCGGAACTGCGGCCGACTTTCGTGACGATTACCTGATGGATCTGATTAAAAAGGAGGGAGGCATAGTCGTCTGGCCGCCCGTGCGATTCTCCTATAATACGCAGGTCAGCAAGCCGCCATCGCCGTTTCCTTCCAAGCCGACCTGGCTGCTCACGCAAAAGGACTGCGAATTCGCCGCCGCTCACGGCTTTGCGAAGTGCGACGAAGTGGAAACCAATTGGCTTGGCACCGATGACGGCGGTCGCGACGTGGTGGCTCGCCTGATCTACGGTTTCCGGATCTCGGTCCTGTTCGGTTTGGCGCTGACTATCATCTCCTCCATAATCGGCGTCGCCGCCGGCGCGGTACAAGGATATTTCGGTGGCTGGACCGACCTCTTGTTTCAGCGCGTCATTGAGATCTGGACCTCGATTCCGTCCCTCTATCTGCTCCTGATCATTTCCTCGGTTCTGGTGCCCGGATTTTTTGTGTTGCTGGGCATATTGCTGCTGTTCTCCTGGGTGTCGCTGGTCGGCCTCGTGCGTGCTGAATTCCTGCGCGGGCGGAATTTCGAATACATCCAGGCAGCGCGCGCTCTCGGCGTGTCGAATACGGTCATCATTTTCCGCCATCTGCTGCCAAACGCGATGGTCGCGACCATGACTTTTTTGCCGTTCATCCTGTCGTCGTCGGTGATGACGTTGACCGCGCTTGATTTCCTTGGCTTCGGTTTGCCTCCGGGCTCGCCGTCGCTCGGCGAACTGCTGTCGCAAGGAAAAGCGAACGTGCAAGCACCGTGGCTCGGCTTTACAGGCTTTTTCAGCATCGCGTTCATGCTGTCGTTATTGATCTTCATCGGCGAGGCCGTACGTGATGCTTTCGATCCAAGGAAGACGTTCCGATGAGCGCGCCTGAGCCCATTCTCACCGTTCGCGACTTGTCGATCGCCTTTGGACGCGGAAACCGTGAGGTGCTGGCGGTCGACCGCATTTCGTTCGACGTCGGCAAAGGCGAGACGGTGGCGCTAGTGGGCGAATCCGGGTCCGGCAAGTCGGTGACTGCGCTCTCGGTGATGAAGTTGTTGCCGTATCCGGCCGCGCATCATCCGTCGGGCTCCATCAAATTCGAGGGCCGCGAATTGCTGAGCATGCCCGAGCAACAAATTCGCGAGGTGCGCGTAAATGATACCGCGATGATCTTTCAGGAACCGATGACTTCGCTTAATCCGCTGCACACAATTGAAAAACAGATCCGTGAAATTCTGCTGTTACATCATGGCCTTGAAGGCGAAGCGTCCAGAACACGGATTATCGAGTTGCTCAGCCAGGTAGGCATACCCGATCCGGCCGGGCGGCTCGGCAGCTACCCGCACCAGCTGTCCGGCGGCCAGCGTCAGCGTGTGATGATCGCGATGGCGCTCGCCAACAAGCCGGACCTTTTGATCGCCGACGAACCCACCACCGCGCTTGATGTCACCGTGCAGGCTCAAATCTTGAAGCTGTTGAAGGACACCCAGACACAGCTCGGCATGTCGATGCTGTTCATCACCCATGACCTTGGGATCGTGCGCAAGCTTGCCGACAGAGTCTGCGTTATGCAGCGCGGAAAGATTGTCGAGCAGGGACCGGTGGAGCGCGTTTTCACCGCGCCCGAACATCCTTACACGCGCGCGTTGCTGGCTGCCGAGCCCAAACCCGATCCTGCGCCACCGCGCCCGGAGGCTCCTGTCGTTGTCGAAACGAAAGAGCTAAAGGTCTGGTTTCCGGTCAAGCGCGGCGTCTTGCGCAAGGTCGTCGGCCACATTAAGGCGGTCGACGGCGTGAGCATTGAATTGCGAAAGGGCGAAACGCTCGGGGTCGTCGGCGAATCGGGCTCCGGCAAAACGACTCTCGGTCTGGCTATTCTACGCCTGATCTCCTCGACCGGACCGATCGTGTTCATGGGAAACTCTATTGAAAGTCTCAAGTTCAAGCAGATGCGTCCTTTCCGGCATGACATGCAGATCGTGTTTCAGGACCCTTACGGCTCGTTGTCTCCGCGCATGTCGGTGTCGGACATCATTGAAGAGGGGCTGTGGGTGCATCACCCGAACCTTTCGAAAGCGACGCGCGAGCAGCGCGTTGTGGATGCGCTGACCGACGTCGGGCTCGACCCCGAGACGCGGCATCGCTATCCGCACGAGTTCTCGGGCGGGCAGCGCCAGCGCATCGCGGTCGCCCGCGCGCTCGTGCTTGAGCCGACCTTCATCGTTCTTGACGAGCCGACCAGCGCCCTGGACATGCTTATACAGTCACAGATGGTCGACCTGCTGCGTGACCTGCAAAAGCGGCACGATCTCACTTACATGTTTATCTCACACGATCTGCGGGTCGTGGCGGCGTTGTCGAGCCGACTTCTGGTGCTGCGCCATGGCAAGATGGTGGAAGAAGGCGCGGCCGCCGACCTTTTCAAGGCGCCGAAGACTGACTATACGCGCGCATTGTTTGCCGCTGCATTCAAGTTGGAAACCGCACCAGAGGGTGTTGTGTCGCAATAAGAGCTTATGCCTGCTAGTTTGCCGCCCGCATGTCTCCGCGTCCCGATCTCGGCCCCAAACCCCGTCTCGGATACTCCGGCAGCCGCATAGAGCGGGCTGCGGAGCTTCGAGCCAATGATGTTGCCGTCGGCGCATTTGCGCGCGTTCCCGGCGCGGGAGCCTATGTGATCGGTGGCGACTGGATCGTGATGAAGGAAGGCGCGCCTCTCAACGAGCCTTTGTTCACATTGACGGAGGCTGAGACATTGGGTCCCGCGGTCGAAACAATTTTTCTTGGCCTGCTCGACGGGGCGCCGCGTTTCGGCCATGGCCTCTTGGCCCAGACGGCGGAGGCGCTGAAGTCGCGCGATGATCTGCACGTGACGGACCTCCGCTCGGTCGCTGTACAAGGTCTTGTCGCCGCCGATCATTTGCCGCCGATCGCGGAAGCCAAGGCCGTGCTGCACTGGCATGCGCGTCATCGCTTTTGCTCAAACTGTGGCGCTGCGACAGGACTCGTCTGTGGCGGCTGGCGTCGCGACTGCCCGCAATGCAAGGCCGAGCATTTTCCGCGCACCGATCCCGTGGTCATCATGCTGGCGTGCGACGGCGAGCGGTGTCTGCTCGGGCGCTCGCCCCGTTTTGTGCCGACCATGTGGTCCTGTCTCGCAGGATACATTGAACCGGGTGAATCGATCGAGGATGCAGTCCACCGCGAAACGCTCGAGGAGGCAGGCATTACCTGCGGTAAGGTAGTTTATTTTGCCTCACAACCATGGCCATTTCCGACTTCGCTGATGATCGGTTGCCACGCCCGGGCGTTGACTCACGAGATCGTCGTTGATCGGGAGGAACTGGAGGATGCCCGCTGGTTCAGCAAGAGCGAGATCGAGGCGATGCTCATGCGCAAGCATCCGCAGGGCCTGACCACGCCTCCTCCGGTCGCGATTGCGCATCACATCATTCGTGCCTGGGTAGAAGACGAGATAACTTTTGACTGAGCAAAAGGCGGAAACACCAAAAGTCCTTTGCGCCGGGGGCGCCGTAGAGGACATCATCATGCGCGTTGACCGTTTTCCCGAACCGGGCACAAAGGTCCAGGCGTCGGAATTCCTGATCACCTCCGGCGGACAGTCTGGCAATGCCGCCGTTGCGATCGCCCGCCTGGGCGGCCACGTGAGCTTCGCGGGCCCGCTGGGCGCGGAAGACGAATTCGCGAGCCGCATCGTCAAGACACTGCTGCAGGAGAACATCGACTGTACCGGAGCGGTGCGGGTGCCGGGCGCAATCTCCTCGGTATCGCTGATCTTGGTTGACGCCGCCGGTGAGAAGATGATTGCAACGCGCCGCGATCAGGGTTTGGGCGAGGTCGCACCGCATAATGCCGAGCGCACGGTCTCCGCAATGGACGCTGTGTTGCTCGATAACCGGTATCCGAACTTTGTCATCCCAATCTGCAATGCTGCCAAGGCACGCGGAATTCCACGCATTCTCGATTTCGACAAGGCGGCACCGCTCGACGATCCGCTGCTGATGGCATGCAGCCACGTCATTTCTTCATCCGAAGCGCTGCGCGGCAGCACCGGGCTCGACGATCTTCCCGCTGCGCTCAAAAAGCTTGGACAACATTTCAACGGCTTGGTTGCAGTCACCGACGGCGAGCACG
Source organism: Pseudolabrys sp. (assembly GCA_036820945.1). Classification (GTDB taxonomy): domain Bacteria; phylum Pseudomonadota; class Alphaproteobacteria; order Rhizobiales; family Xanthobacteraceae; genus Pseudolabrys. The sequence goes on along the minus strand of DAISKM010000101.1, from coordinate 643 downwards.
GCGTCTATTGGATCGACAACGGTGAGATCCGCCACATGCCGGCATTTAAGGTGAAGGCCATCGACACGCTGGGCGCGGGAGACGTGTTCCACGGCGCTTTTACCTTCCGGCTGGTGGAAAGCGGCGATGTCGTGGATTCCATGCGTTTTGCGAGTGCCGCAGCGGCGATCAAATGCACGCGATTTGGCGGATTGATGGGCGCGGCGTCGCGCGACGAAGTCGACGATTTCCTGAAGCTGCACGCTCGCTGAGCGGCTATTTCTTTGACGGACACGGCGCGCCGCAGGGCGCGCACGCGCCGGCGAAGTCTTCAGGCGACAGGGCGCGGCCGCTCGAAGGGCTCGACAAGTGGTCGACCAAAATGGCTGCAACGCCAAGCACGACCACTGCGATGTAGACGGTACGCATCCGCTACTCCCGCGACAGGCCGAACAGCGGACGCAGCCGAATGCCGACCAGGCATCCCGGCAGGGCGGCCAAAAACCACAGCCAGCCATGCAGCGATCCGGAGGCAACCCCACCGACAAACGCGCCGATGTTGCAGCCAAAGCCGAGGCGCGCTCCCCAACCCATCAGCAATCCGCCGATCGCCGCCGCAGCCATTGACTTCAGCGGCGGCCACGAACCGGTTGCAAACGGCTTG
>DAISKM010000100.1:0-9457 GCA_036820945.1 Pseudolabrys sp. | reverse complement strand
GTTCTACCTTGGCGGAAACCGCGCGAAAACTTGGTCTCAAGGCCACGACGATTGAAGCGGTCGACCGATCCGGCCGCGGACCTGACGGAAATCCGGTAGCGGGATTGCCGCAGACGCCGGACGTTATCAGCGCCGCGTTCTCAAGCGATATGGGCGCCGATACCGAGGCGCTGCAGTTGCCGAATGGCGGCTATCTTTATTTCGATGTGACCGGCGTCACTCCGTCGCGCGATCGTTCGCTCGACGAGGTAAAGGAACAGGTTGCTGCGCGCTGGCGCGAAGACGAGATCGCCAAACGGTTGCAGGCGAAAGCCGACGACATTCTGGGCAAACTCAAGGCTGGCACTCCGTTTGCGCAGGTTGCGGGCGAAGCCGGACTTAAGGTGGAGACGGCAAGTGATTTGCAACGCGGACGATCGGCCGGGTTTGTGCCTGCGAAGGTGGCCGAAGCTGTGTTCCGCACGCCAAAGGGGTCGGCAGGCACCGCCGAAGGCGATAAAAACTCCGAGCGTTATGTGTTTCGCGTGACGGACCTCACGGATCCTGCCTTAGATGCCAACTCCTCGCAGGGCAAAGCTCTCGCGGACTCGTTGCGAAATGCCTACAGCGAGGATGTCCTCACCCAATACATCGTGCGCCTGGAAAGTGAATTCGGCGTTTCGATCAACGACGCGGCATTGAATCAGGTTGTCGGTGGCGGCGGTCAGCAGTAGTCACCTCGATGCACATTGAGCCGTCGGAAACCGCGTTTGCCGAACGCTATGAACGCGGCGAGCCTCAGGTTGTGTGGACCACCCTCGTCGCGGACCTCGAGACGCCTGTCTCGGCCTTCCTGAAGCTCGGCGGCGGCAAAGCAATGAGCTTTCTGCTCGAGTCGGTTGAAGGCGGAGCTGTACGAGGGCGCTATTCGATCATCGGGCTTGAGCCGGATCTGGTCTGGCGTGCAAACGGCGGCAAGGCTGAAATCAATCGACTTGCCCGCAAGAACAGTGATGCGTTTTCGCCTTGCCCTGAACCACCTTTGCAGGCCTTGCGCGCACTCTTGTCGGAATGCCGGATCGTGCTCCCCGATGGCCTGCCACCGATGGCCGCAGGCGTATTTGGCTATTTGGGATACGACATGGTGCGCCAGATGGAGGAATTGGCGCCGGAAAATCCGGATCCGATCGGCATCCCCGATGCGATCCTGGTTCGCCCGACAATCATCGTCGTTTTTGACGGGGTAAAAGATTCGATCACGATCATCACTCCCGTGCGCCCGGACAAGGGGCTGGACGCAAAGTCTGCTCTTGCGCGCGCAATCGAGAGGCTCGCCAACGTCGTCGAAAGCCTCGATCGGCCGCTCGATAAGTCTCTGACCGAACACGAGGCTGGCCCCATCGACGTACAAGCAAAATCCAACACCACGCCCGAGCAATTTAAGGCGATGGTGCGGCGGGCAAAGGACTACATTGTCGCCGGCGATGTCTTCCAGGTCGTGCTGGCGCAACGTTTCGAGGCGCCGTTCAGCCTGCCGCCGTTCTCACTTTATCGCGCGTTGAGGCGTACCAATCCGTCTCCCTATCTCTATTTTCTGGATTTTGGCGGCTTCGCAGTCGCCGGGTCGAGCCCGGAAATCCTTGTGAGGGTGTCCAATGACGTCGTGACTGTCCGCCCAATCGCCGGCACGCGCCATCGCGGCGCCACGCCGCAAGAAGACAAGGCGCTTGAAGAAGAACTCCTCGCCGATCCAAAGGAACGTGCCGAGCATCTCATGCTGCTGGATCTCGGCCGCAACGATGTGGGCCGCGTCGCTGCCATCGATACCGTCAAGGTCACGGACCAGTTCTTCGTCGAGCGCTACAGCCACGTGATGCACATCGTGTCCAATGTCGAAGGCAAACTCGCTCGCAATCGCGACGCCCTGGATGCGCTGTCGGCAGGCTTTCCGGCCGGGACCGTCTCCGGCGCGCCAAAAGTGCGGGCGATGCAAATCATTGACGAACTGGAGAAGCAAAAGCGCGGACTCTACGCGGGCTGCGTCGGTTATTTCTCCGCCGGGGGAGAAATGGATACGTGCATCGTCCTGCGAACGGCCCTGATCAAGGACGGCACAATGTACGTCCAGGCCGGCGCCGGCATTGTCGCCGACAGCGACCCCAATTTTGAGCAGCAGGAATGCATCAACAAGGCGAAAGCCTTGTTCCGTGCGGCGGAGGAAGCGCGCCGCTTCGCCAGTGCGGGCAGGCGCGGTCAGTAACCACCGCAAAGGCCGGCTGCTTGACCCCCTTTGGGGCGCACCTTAAACCCTTGGTAACGCGGTGGAACATGATTGTCCTGATCGACAACTATGACAGCTTCACCTTCAATCTCTTCCACTATCTGGGAGGGCTGGGGGCGGATGTGGTCGTCCATCGCAACAACAAGATTTCGGTCGCCGACGTCGTGGCGCTGGAGCCCGATGCGATCGTCCTCTCGCCAGGCCCTTGCACGCCCAACGAAGCCGGCATTTGCCTCGATCTCATCGGCAAAGCCTCCGCCAGCATTCCAATCCTTGGCGTATGCCTCGGCCACCAGGCAATCGGGCAAGCCTTTGGCGGAAAAATCGTGCGGACAACTCCCCTCCACGGGAAGCTTTCGGAAGTCAGGCACGCCGGGACCGGGGTATTTCGCGGCATTAATGGCTCGCTGAAGGCAACGCGCTACCATTCGCTGGTGGTGGAGCGCGCCAGCGTGCCCCGTTATCTGACAGTCAACGCGGAAAGCGCCGATGGCCTGGTGATGGGGATCATGCATAGCACTCTGCCGGCGCACGGCGTTCAGTTTCATCCCGAAAGCATTGCCTCCGAGCATGGGCGCTTGCTGCTGAAAAACTTCCTCGACATTGCTGCAACGTGGAACGCGCAGCGCAGGTCGCGCGCCGCGCCTGCACGCGCGTCTTCCACTCTCCATTTGGCGACCTGAGGGGCCGCCCGTGGCCGACGACTTCAAAGCGCTCATCGCGAAGGTTGCGACCGGCGCAACCCTGACCCGCGAGGAAGCCGCCGCCGCTTTCGACCGCATGATGTCGGGCGAGGCCACGCCATCACAGATGGGCGGACTTCTGATGGCACTGCGCGTGCGCGGCGAAACCGTGGACGAGATCACGGGCGCAGTTACCACGATGCGCAGCAAGATGCTGGGGGTTAAAGCGCCCCCTGGCGCTGTCGATGTGGTCGGTACCGGTGGGGATGCCTCCGGCTCGTTCAACATATCGACCTGCGCGGCGTTCATTGTTGCCGGCGCAGGTGTTCCGGTCGCGAAGCACGGAAACCGGGCACTTTCCTCGAAATCAGGCGCCGCCGATGTCTTGCAGGCGCTTGGTGTCAACATTGATCTCGATGCAGATCACGTGGGAACGTGCATCCGGGATGCCGGCATTGGATTCATGTTCGCCCCCGCGCATCACCCGGCGATGAAGAACGTCGGGCCTACCCGTGTCGAGCTCGGCACGCGCACCATCTTCAATCTGCTGGGACCGCTCTCCAATCCCGCCGGTGTAAAGCGCCAGATGATCGGCACTTTCTCAAGGCACTGGGTAGAGCCGATGGCGCAGGTGCTGAAAAACCTGGGCTCCGAAAACATCTGGGTCGTACACGGGTCTGATGGACTCGATGAAATAACCACTGCAGGCTCGACCAGCGTTGCCGCTCTTGAAAATGGCAAGATCCGCACGTTCGAGGTGACGCCGGAAGACGCCGGCTTGTCGCGGGGAAAACCCGAAGCCCTGCGGGGCGGCGACGCTCAGCAGAACGCGGAGGCCTTGCTTGATGTTTTGAAAGGCAAGCGCGGGCCATTCCGCGATGTCGCGGTCCTTAACGCCGCGGCGGCGCTGATCGTGGCCGGGAAGGCGAAGGACCTCAAACAAGGCGCGGCACTGGCAGCGAAATCGATTGAGAGCGGCGAGGCTGAAGGCCGCCTTGATCGATTGATCGCGATATCGAATGCCGGTAAGGACCGGGCGTGACGGATATCCTGGCAAAAATCGAAGCCTACAAGCGCGAAGAGATTGCGGCAGCCAAGCGCGCGCGCCCCCTTGCTTCGCTGGAAAAGGATGCAAAAGCATCGTCTCCGCCACGCGGATTCCTGCGTGCAATCGAGCAGCGCATCGCTGGCGGGGCGTACGCGTTAATTGCCGAGATCAAAAAGGCGAGCCCTTCAAAGGGATTGATCCGCGCTGAATTCGACCCGCCCGGGCTTGCCAGGGCCTATGCGACAGGCGGAGCGACCTGCGTTTCGGTGCTGACCGATGCGCCCTCCTTTCAAGGCAAGCCGGAGTTTCTCGCGGCGGCGCGCAACGCGACTGCCTTGCCAGTCCTGCGAAAGGACTTCATCTACGAGCCCTATCAGGTTGTTGAGTCCCGCGTCCTCGGTGCCGACTGCGTTCTGATCATCATGGCTGCCGTGAGTGACGGCGCGGCGGTTGAAATTGAGCGCGCTGCCTTGGTTTACGAAATGGACGTTTTGGTTGAAGTTCATGATGAGATTGAACTCGATCGTGCGCTCAGGCTGAAATCACGGCTGATCGGCATCAATAATCGCGATTTGCGGACATTCCAGACGTCTCTTGCCGTCAGCGAACGGCTGGCGCCGAGGATACCACCGGAACGGATCGTCATCGCCGAAAGCGGGCTCAATACCTCCGCCGACCTCGCGCGCCTGCAGCGCGTCGGCATCTCAACTTTCCTGATCGGCGAAAGCCTGATGCGCCAACCGGATGTGACAGCCGCAACGAAGGCGCTGCTGGCCCGCAATCAACAGCGCGCGGCGGCGAAGTAAAACGATGGCGGGACGCAAGAAGATCTCACCGAGCACAAAAAGACGCGCGTCTCATCGTGCTGAACGCGCATCGAAGATCGTCTCGCGATCGGAGCAACCTGTTTCGCCGCCGCCAGTCAGCCCCCTCACCCATATCAATCAGCGCGGCGAAGCTCGCATGGTCGACGTGACCCAAAAAGGCGCGACCGAGCGCATCGCGGTTGCCGAAGGCCGCGTGATCATGCGCAAGGAAACGCTCGACGTCGTGCTTGAGGGCAATGCCATGAAAGGCGACGTGCTGGGCGCGGCCCGTCTTGCCGGCATCATGGCGGCAAAACGCACGCATGGCCTTATTCCGCTCTGCCATCCGCTTCCTCTCACCAAGGTCGAAATCGACATCAACCCGGAACACGCGTTGCCTGGTTTCCTGGTGCAGGCGACCGTGAAAGTGACTGCCAAGACCGGCGTCGAGATGGAAGCACTGACAGCAGTCTCAATCGCGTGTCTGACGATCTACGATATGGTCAAAGCCCTTGAACGGGGCATGCGCATCGAAGGCATTCGGCTGCTCCTCAAGAGCGGCGGCAAATCAGGCGAGTGGCGCGCGGAGTCATAGCCAATGGCGCTGATGCCGGTCGCCGAAGCGCTGCAACATGTGCTGGTTGATGCCAAACCGTTGGCGGCGGAAGTCGTCTCTCTCGAGGAAGCGCTTGGCCGCGTTCTCACCGAAGATGTCGTCGCGCTTCGCACGCAACCACCGGCGGCGGTTTCGGCAATGGACGGATATGCCGTGCAGGGCAGTGACGTCGCCCAGGCACCGGTTGTGCTTAAGGTGATTGGTGAGGTTGCGGCCGGCCATCCCTTCACTGGTAAAGTCGGTCCCAGGGAAGCCGCACGCATCTTTACAGGCGGCATCATGCCTGAAGGCAGCGACACAGTCGTCATTCAGGAGTTCACAACGCCGGACCCGAACGGCGTCATGATCCAAAAGCCGACGGCTGCCGGGCGTAACGTGCGTGCTGAAGCCATTGACTTTGCGCAGCACCAGATTCTTTTGCGCAAAGGGCGACGTCTCAGCGCGCGTGACCTGATGCTCGCCGCCGCCATGAATCATTCGTGCCTCAGCGTGCACCGAAAGCCCGCCGTGGCGATACTCGGCACCGGCGACGAACTCGTGCCGCCCGGCGGCACCCCCAGGCCAGGCGAAATCGTCTATTCGAATGGATTTGCTCTTGCGGCACTCGCCAGCGGCAACGGAGGCGTGGTGCATGACCTCGGCATCGCGCGTGATCGCCTCGACGACATCGCGGCCGCCGTGCGCCGTGCGCGTCAATTTGGCGCCGACATCCTTGTGACCTCAGGGGGCGCCTCGGTCGGCGAGCACGACCTGGTCCAGCGCGCACTGGCGGCCGAAGGGCTTGAATTGTCTTTCTGGCGGGTCGCCCTCCGCCCGGGCCGTCCCATGTTGCATGGCCGCCTTGGCGCCATGCAGGTCCTCGGTGTCCCCGGCAACCCGGTCTCGGCGTATGTCTGCGCTTTTCTGTTCCTGGTCCCTCTCATCAGGAAGCTGGCGGGAAGGTCAGATATCGTGGACCTGCCCCTATCGGCCCGTCTTGGGAGGGACCTTCCGGCGAACGACGAGCGCGCCGATTATATGCGGGCAACCCTTGAGGACACCCAGAATGGCCCGGTGGCGACCCCACTGCCCGCCCAGGACAGCTCCCTGATGGCGCCCCTGGCGAAGGCCGACTGCCTGCTGATTCGGGAGCCCCACGCCCCGGCAGCGGCCGCCGGTTCAGAGTGCGTCATCCTTAAGCTAGGCCTTTAGCCGCGTTTCGAGTTTTTCACTCCAAATTAAGTGGTTGCGGAACACATATCGAACAGATAGTGTCCGTTCATGATTTGTTTCTGGCTGGACCCTGAGGGGCCGGCCTACGGGGAGAGACCGATGCTGACCCGCAAGCAATTCGAGCTTCTTCGGTTCATCCACGAGCGGCTGACCGAAGCCGGCGTGCCTCCATCTTTCGACGAGATGAAGGACGCCCTGGACTTGCGTTCGAAATCGGGGATCCACCGGCTTATTACAGCCCTCGAGGAGCGCGGCTTTATCCGTCGTTTGCCCAACCGGGCCCGCGCGATCGAGGTAATCAAGTTGCCGGAGTCGGTCGGGCACGGGCTTGCGTCTACGCGGTCACGCGGTTTCACCCCCAGCGTGATCGAAGGCGATCTTGGACGTGTGCGCACGACCTCCGAGGATGATGGCGGGCGGCCAGTCGCTGTGCCAGTCATGGGCCGCATCGCCGCCGGCACTCCTATCGAGGCGATCCAGACTCGCAGCCATGTCATCAACATGCCTCCCGACCTGTTGTCGGCCGGGGACCACTTCGCCCTCGAGGTCCGCGGCGACAGCATGATTGAGGCGGGCATTCTCGACGGGGACATTGCGCTGATCCGCAAATCGGAAGCGGCAGACAACGGCGATATCGTGGTGGCGCTCATCGATGACGAGGAAGCCACGCTGAAACGCTTTCGCCGCCGGGGCGCCTCGATAGCGCTCGAGCCTGCCAATACAGCCTATGAGGTACGCATCCTGCCGCCCAATCGCGTGCGCATTCAGGGAAAGTTGGTCGGCCTGTTCCGGCGCTATTAGTCGTCCGCTTCGAGAACTTCCGGCCGCGGCGTCGCGTCGCCTGACGAAGCGGACACCCGTGCGCCGGACGCGGGACTGCTCGCGACACGTGTCCATGGTCGCTCGTGATCGGCGGGGCGCGTAACGGTCTGTTCGAACCGTTCGCCGGTCCAGCGCAGCGCTATCGCGCCACTGGCTCGCCAGACTTCGCGATCGATAAGAATAGCGGCACAAGACGGCGAAGGCGCCTGTCGCGCGCTCACGACTACTGCGGCGCGAGCGCAATCCTCCGCGAAGGCTTCAACATCCAGGACCATTGACACGAGCCGGCCGTCGCCGAGTTTGCCGACGCAGCCAATGGCGTCGCACGATACGCCGTCGCTCAGGCTTTTGTCTTTCGTCGTCCGCGCGTCAGCGTCGGCAGCAAGCCATTCCTTGATCGAAAAACTGTCGCGGGCGCTGTGAAGCACCGAAAGCTTTCCATCGCGGCCGCGAATTGCCACGGCCTGCCCATCTTTGGCGACCAGCACATCCGGCCGCGGCGTTGCGACGGCGCAAAGGCCGGCGCCGACGAGCAATATCGCTCCGCCCCAGCGAAATGGCGTGCGCAGCAGGCAGACAAGCAGCAAGCCGCCTGTCCCCGCGAGCAACGGCCCCGTACCGAAGGCCGGCATGCGGCCGACTGCGCCGGGCAGGCTCGATACCCACAGCGCGACCCGGATCATCCAGTCGATGCCGTCGCCCATGAGCCGCCAAAACACGGCATCGAAGCCGAACGGCATGGTCACGACGCCAAGAATTCCCATCGGCATCACAAGTGCCGAAATCACCGGCATGGCGAGTAGATTTGCGAGGACGCCGTAGGGCGCCAGGCGATGAAAGTGGTAGGCGGCATAGGGCGTGGTCGCGAGGCCTGCCACCAGCGAGGCGAGCAACAAAGCCGCTACTTCGCGAACGCCCCATAATGCGACGCGCCGGCCAAGCGGGCTGTCGCGATCGGGCTGCCACGGCAACGCACGCTGATAGGTTGCGACCAGGGCAAGCGTCGCAGCAAAGGACATCTGAAAACTGGGGTGAACAACGGCCTGCGGAGCAAGCAACAGGACAACGATGGCGGCGACCGCAAGCGTCCGGAAAGTGAGTGCCGCGCGCTCGATGATCACACCGGCAAGCACGATCGCGATCATGATGAACGAACGCTGCGTCGCGACCTCGGCACCGGAGAGCAAAAGATAAAACGCTGCCGCGACAATTGCTCCCGATGCCGCCCATTTTTTTATCGGATAACGGCTCGCGAGCGAGGGGATCAATGCCAGCACTGCGCGGATAAGAAAGAAGACGATGCCGGCCACAACCGCCATGTGGTAGCCGGAAATCGAAAGAACGTGAGCCAAGCTTGAAACATACATTGCATCGTTGACGGGCCCCGAGATTGCATCGCGCTTTCCCGTGATCAGCGCAGAGGCGATCGAACCGTGGTCGCCTCCCACCACCGCGCGGATGCGTTTGTCGATCCCTTCGCGCAGGCCGTCGACAAAGCTCGCGTAACGCAGCCAGAAGCCTTGCGCGACCGGCGGCGGTTTGACCTTGATCCCGCCGAGTGCGTAGCCGGAGGCGCCAATGCGTTGGAAATACATGTCGCGCGCAAACTCGTATCCGCCGGGCCGGAGCGGTTGCAGCGGTGGAGACAAATGCGCCTTGAACTCAACGAAGCTGCCGACGGCTGGCGCTGTTCCTTTCCGCACCGCGACGCGCACGCGCTGTGGCACCGACGCAGTGCCCGGCGCTTCAAAGCGCTCGACGCGGACGACAACCCTGTCGCTGCGCTCGCGCTCCTCGCGCACCTCGACAAATCCGGCAACCGACGCGCTCGACACGGGATGCTGCAGGATGGGATGTCCAAGACGCAGTGTCTGCAGCGTGGCGACCGCAAATCCTGAGGCCATGGCGGCCAGGGCGACCGCCACCGGAAAAGCGATCGCGCGCCGCCCCGCCAGATACGCCGTAATGATCGTGACGACTGCGAACCCCGAGCCCGCCCACCACGCTGGC
>DAISKM010000099.1:0-9494 GCA_036820945.1 Pseudolabrys sp. | reverse complement strand
GTTCTGGGCAGTTTTCTGATTTGGAGCCGCCTGATCCTGCGCCGCGGCCACGGTCGATAACAGCATCAGCGCAATAGCAAACAAACCGGACATGAGCGAAGCGCCCCCCCGAGCACTGCAATGAAAGATCGATCCCCGCCCGATGCCCATATTGCGAAAGCTGGTGCCCGCTAGCCGTCGAAGCGCGGCCTGCTCCCAATTCGCCGTCGGAGTTTAAGTCCGACAGGTGGCCAAATTGAGGAGCCGCCCGCTCCCTCAAAACAAGTATAGCGCGGCAACGATGCCAATGACGATAACCACGGCACCGATGAATACCCACAAGCCCAGTCGCTTTTCAATGATATGACGGGCCCGATCGCCATAGCGGTGCAAGAGAAAGGCCAGCACAAAAAATCGGGCACCACGTGTGATAATCGAAAACAAAGTAAACAGCGCAAGGTTGTAGCCGGCAAATCCCGATGTAATTGTCACGATCTTGTAGGGGATCGGGGTCAGACCCTTGAGCAGGATGATCCAGGCGCCCCATTGCGCATAAGCCTCGCGAAATGCCTCGACCTTGTCGCCGTAGCCATAGAGCTTGATGAGCCAGGCGCCAACGGAATCATAAAGAAGCGCCCCAATGGCGTAACCGAGCAGGCCTCCGGCAACCGACGTCACGGTGCACCATGCCGCCATGACGTAAGCCCTCTCCGGCCGCGCCAGTGCCATGGGGATCAACATGATGTCGGGAGGCACCGGAAAGAACGAGCTTTCGGCAAAAGACACCGCACCCATAGTCCACAACGCATGCGGCTTATGGGCAGCGGCCAAGCACCAGTCATAGAGACGGCGCAGCAAAGATCGCGGCTCGGCAGCCTCAACGGTCATCCGAATACTCGTGAGGAGAATTGTGACGGATCAGCGGCGCTTGCGAATGCGCCTGGCTTCAAGCGGGACTACCTTACGCCGCGCCGCGCCGCGGACCAAATCCTTGGGCACTTTTTCTGCGAGCCCGAACATCAGCTCGCGCCGACGCATCTCGGCCCAGACTTCCTCGGGACGCACCCCGGCGTGAACCCACAACACCACGAGGTTGTACAGCAGGTCGGCGCTTTCCTTCACCACGGCTTCGGGCTGGCCGTGCATTGCGTCGATGACGACCTCCACCGCTTCTTCCGCTAGTTTTTTGGCCATCTTTGCGCGACCTGCGCGCAAAAGCCGGGCTGTTCGCGATTTCGCAGGATCAGAGCCCCGGACCGCGATCACGGCATCGTAAAGCCTGGCGACCGAATCACTCATTTTAAATCCCAGAATACCCGATCCGCGCACAAAACCGGTTAACGCATGTGACGTCCAGCCCTATGGCGCGGTACCGAGCTGCCATCACGGTTATTTCTGGTTTAACAAGGGAAATAGGTCCAAAAAGCGGCGTTTCGGCTCGACGCGTCGGGAACGGGCCGCCTGATCCTAGTCTTCGTCTTCAGACAGCAGTGTCGCATTGCCGCCCGATGCCGCGGTGTTCACCGTCACCGTCTGTTCAAGCGCAAAGCGTTGCAGATAGTGGGCCCCCCCGGCCTTGGGGCCAGTGCCTGACAGTCCACTCCCGCCGAAGGGCTGCGAGCCGACGACAGCGCCAATCATGTTTCGGTTCACGTAGACGTTGCCATGCGGAAGGCGGCGCGTGATGTGGGCAATGGTCGTATCGATGCGCGAATGGATGCCGAGAGTGAGTGCCGTACCGTTCGCGGCAATGTCATCGAGAAGACGATCGAGCTCATTTTCGCGCCATCGCACGACATGCAGCACTGGGCCGAATACTTCTTCCTTCAGCTCACGTGCGCTGTTGAGCTCCAGAATGGCTGGCGCAACGTAGGTGCCCTGCACCGGCATAGTGCCGTCGAAACGGAACAATACCGCGCCACTCTTTTCCCCGCGTGAAACCCACCGATCCAGCTTTTCCTTTGCCTCGCTATCAATCACCGGGCCGATATGAGTCGCGGGATCGCGCGGATCACCGACTGCAAGTTCCCGGGCCGCCCCCGCGACCATCTCGAATACACGGTCGGCTATGTCTTCCTGCACGCATAGGAGGCGCAGCGCGGAGCAGCGCTGGCCGGCAGAACGAAACGCCGACATGATCACGTCATCGGTCACTTGTTCAGGCAGCGCAGTGGCATCGACGATCATTGCGTTGACGCCGCCAGTTTCGGCGATCAGCGGCGGGATCGGCCCGTCTTTCCCCGCCAGCGTCCGGTTGATCGCGCGCGCAACTTCCGTCGATCCGGTGAAGGCCACACCCGCAACGCGGCGATCCGCGGTGAGCATTGCTCCGACTTTCCCGTCGCCCAGCACCAGCTGAAGCGCGCCCGGCGGCACACCACCGGCGTAGAAAAGCTTTATCGTCTCGGACGCGATGAGTGGCGTCTGCTCCGCGGGTTTGGCGACAACGCAATTGCCGGCGGCCAGCGCCCCCGCGATCTGACCGGCAAATATCGCCAGCGGAAAATTCCACGGGCTGATGCAAATGAAGATGCCGCGCCCGCGCATCCGTACTTCGTTGCTCTCGCCGGTTGGCCCCGGCATCGAAATAGGGGCAAGCGAGCGGCGCGCCTCGCTGGCATAGTATCGGCAATAGTCGGCTGCCTCGCGCACCTCCGAAACGCAGTCGTCGATCGTCTTTCCACCCTCAACCTGCAGCAGCGCGATGAGTCGTCCTCTATTCTGCTCGATCAAATCGCCAACCCGTTCAAGTATCCTCGCCCGATCGGCAATCGACGTTGCATTCCAGGACTGAAATGCAGAATGAGCTGCGGCCAGCGCCGAATTTACGATGGCCTTGTCACTTTCCTGCACGGTGCCGATTTCCCGACCGTCGATCGGCGAGAGCGCCGGCCGCTCCCGGCCAGCAATCTCGATTCCATCGACGATCGATTTTGCGTCCGCCGTGTGCGGAACCCCATGGATCTCGCGGAGCAGCGTTTCGAGCGAAGCGCGGTCGCCGAATTCGATCCCGCTGGAGTTGCGACGGCCGGGTCGAAACAGGTCTCGTGGGAGTGGAATATGCGAATGGCGCGCGTGCGTGGCGTCTCCGATTTGGCTCTGCGGCCGCCGCAGAATATTTTCGATCGGCACCGCGGGATCCGCTGCGACCGACACGAAAGAAGAATTGGCGCCGTTTTCGAGGAGTCGACGCACCAGATAGGCGAGCAAATCGGAATATCCGCCAACCGGTGCATAGACGCGGCAGGTCAGATCCGGCAGCTCGTCGAGCAGGGCCTCATAGAGGGCTTCGCCCATCCCGTGCAGTCTTTGAAATTCATAGCCGGCGGAACCATGGGCATCCTCGATCACGCACGCCACCGTCAGGGCGTTGTGAGTTGCGAACTGCGGATAAAGCAGGGGCCGCCTGGCGAGCAGTTTTCGCACGCAATCGAGGTAGCAGACGTCGGTCATCGCCTTGCGCGTGAAGACCGGATAGTCGGGCAGGCCTCTCTCTTGTGCGCGTTTGATCTCGGTGTCCCAGTAGGCGCCTTTGACGAGACGGATCATCAGCCGGCGATCGAGCGTCCTCGCGACGTCGGTTATCCAGTCGATCACAGCGCCGGCACGTTTTTGATAGGCCTGTACGGCAAGTCCGAAGCCATCCCATCCGGCCAGCGAGGAATCGCGTAATGCCGCGGCAATCACATCCAACGACAACTCCAGCCTGTCGGCTTCCTCGGCATCGACTGTAAAATTGAGTTGGTGATGCTTCGCCAGCTGCGTCAGCTCCAGCAACCTGGGCGTCAGCTCGGCGAGGACGCGATCGCGCGACAACGCCTCGTAACGCGGATGGAGAGCCGACAATTTGACGGAAATACCGGGTCGTCTGGGCAGTGTCTCGTTGCCGGACGCTTTGCCGATCTCGCGAATGGCGTCGGCGTACGATTCAAAATATCGATGGGCGTCCGCGTCCGTGCGGGCGCCCTCGCCCAACATGTCGAACGAATAGAGAAATTCACGCTGCGAACCGGCCCGCTTCAGCGCTTCCTCGATCGTCTGGCCGAGCACAAAATGCGAGCCGAGCAGCCGCATAGCCTGACGCGTCGCCGCCCGCACCGCCGGCAATCCGATCCGCTTGATCAGCGCGTCAACGATGCCCTCGGGGGTCTCTCCAGGATGAATGACACGGGCTGTGAGGCCGAGCGTCCAGGCCGATGCCGAAACGAGAAGCGACGCCGAGCGCGAGTCGTGATGCATCCAATCGCCGGCCTTGAGCTTATCCTCGATCAATCGATCGGCCGTCTCGGGATCCGGGACGCGAAGCAGGGCCTCGGCCAGCACCATCAACGCCAGCCCTTCCTTCGTTGACAGCGCATAGGCGTGCAGGAAATCCTCGACTCCGCCGAGCCCGCCCGTGCGCGCGCGGATCGCCTCAACCAGACGTGTGGCTCGCGCATCAATGCGCGTCTCGGCGTCGCTCGGACGGTTGGCCGCCGAGAGGAGGTTCCTCGCGATCTCCTCGTCCGCCGGCGCATAGGGCGCTCGCAGCGGCGGAATGTCGCGCACGGGCCTTTCAACTTTCGCCAACGGCATAGGCAAAAGCCTCCGAACTGGCGGCAACTCTATCGCAAATGAGCGTTTTCTTGTGTTCCAGATTGCGGCCGCAGCAACGCTTTCGGCCGGTGTTAGTCATAACGGAGCAAAATGTATCGCGACCGCCCGCCCGCATATTGCCCTTTGCATCGTGCTGTCCTTTGCTCATTTGGCCAAGACAAGACACGGGGGCGGGCCGCCAGAGGAGGAGCCGAACAATGAGCGCGCACCGCATTGGCCGATGGGCCTGGGTGGCGCTGCTTCCCGCCGCCTTGGTGCTGATGACGGGTGCGAGAGCGGCTGAAACGAGCGTCAGCTTCTCGCTCGACTATGAAATTGATGGGCGCGCGGCGCCATTCTTGCTGCCGTTCGACAAAGGCTACTACAAGGCGGAGGGCGTCAACGTCACCATCGCCCCGGCGACCGGCTCTCTCGAAACGATCGAGCGGGTGGCATCGGGTACTTACGAGATGGGGCTCGCCGACATCAATGCACTGATCCGCTTCCGGGACGCCAACCGGGCCGCGCCGGTCAAGGCCGTCTTCATGCTCTACAATCGTCCGCCCTTCGCGGTGATCGGCCGCAAGAGCCGCGGCATCAACCAACCGAAAGACCTTGAAGGGAAAACGATCGGCGCGGCAAACGACGGCGCTCATGCGCAATGGCCCGTTTTCGTGCGGACAAACGGCATCGATACTTCCAAGGTCAAGATTGATTCCGTCAGCTTCCCGGTACGCGAGCCGATGCTGGCCGCCGGCCAAGTGGATGCGATCATCGGTTTCTCGTATTTCTCCTTTATTGACCTTAAGGACAAAGGCGTTCCGGTCGATGATATTACCGTGCTGCTGATGGCAGACTACGGACTCGAACTTTATGGAAATGCCATCATCGTGAACCCGAACTTCGCCGCCGGGCATTCGGAGGCAGTCCAAGGCTTCCTGCGCGCGTTCATGAAAGGCTTGAAGGAAACCGTCAAGCAACCTTCGTCGGCGATAAACTCAGTGCTTCAGCACAATGGAACGGCGAGAAAAAATGTCGAGCTTGAACGGCTGACCATGGCTATTCGTGAAAACATCGTCACGCCCGAAGTGAAAACGAACGGCTATGGCGAAATTGACCAGGAGCGCTTCGTCCGCGCAGTCGACCAGCTCACATGGTCCTATAAATTCAAAGGCCCCAAGCCGAAGGCTGAGGATATTTTCGACTTCTCGTTCCTTCCTCCCGCCGCCAGTCGGAAATACAACTAGTGCGCCATCGACTGCGCTATTTGAGCCGCTCGAGAATGCTCACGTAGTTCGCGACCGCCGCTCCACCCATGTTGAAGATGCCGCCCAGACGAGCATCCTTGACCTGAAGGTCGCCGGCACTGCCCAAAAGCTGCATCGCGGAGAGTACGTGCATGGATACGCCGGTCGCGCCAATCGGGTGACCTTTTGCCTTCAAACCCCCGGAGGGATTCACCGGAAACCGGCCGCTCTTCTGCGTCCAGCCCTCCGCAACCGCGCGAGCGCCCTGCCCTTCGGCGGTCAGTCCCATGGCCTCGTATTCGATCAGCTCTGCAATAGTGAAGCAATCGTGCGTCTCGACGAAGGACAGATCGTCAAGCTTGAGTCCTGCTTTCGCGAGCGCCTGCTTCCATGCTTGTGCGCAACCTTCGAACTTTAGGATGTCTCGCTTCGACATCGGCAAGAAATCCTGAACGTGCTCAGCCGCCCGAAAGGCAACGGCCTTTTTCATTTTAAGCGCTGTTTCGACATCGGCGAGCACGACCGCCGCGGCCCCGTCAGAAACCAGGGAACAATCGGTGCGCTTGAGCGGGCCTGCCACGAACGGATTTTTCTCGCTCTCGGTACGGCAGAACTCGTAGCCCAGGTCCTTGCGCATTTGCGCGTAGGGATTGCCGACACCATTCTTGTGGTTTTTGGCAGCAATCATGGCGAGTGCGTCCGACTGATCGCCCCATTTCTGAAAATAGAGACCAGCGATCTTGCCGAAAATGCCCGCGAACCCGCCGTCGATATCGGCCTCCTCGCGCACATACGATGCCTTGAGCAAATTGCGACCGATTTCCGGCGCCGGGGTCGTTGTCATCTGCTCCACGCCGACGACAAGCACGACGCGGGCGGCGCGGGCCTCGATTGTCTTTATGCCCTGATGCACGGCGGCGGACCCGGTCGCGCAGGCGTTCTCGACGCGCGTCGCGCGCTTGAAGCGCAAATCCGGGGAAGCCTGCAGCACCAGCGAAGCGGTAAAATCCTGCGCCGAAAACCCTGCGTTGAAGTGGCCGAGGACAATTTCGTCCACGTCCTTCGGACCAATTCCAGCGTCGATCAGCGCTTCGCCAGCCACGCGCACGACGAGGCTTTCTACGCTTTCATCGCCAAGTTTACCGAAAGGGGTATGGGCCCACCCGACAATACAGGCGGTCATGAATGTCTCCTTTGCCGAACTTTGGTCGCTTTCTTCACAGAAGAGCCGGTCACCATATTTGTTCAGCTGCAGTTCACCGGCTTTGCCTAGCATCCAAAGCTTGGATAGCCTAACACGGTTATATATGGAACTTCCCCGTTTCTGAGGCCGTAGGACCCTGAAGCGCGAATGATGATTGTCTTTTCGCACCCCGCCTTCCGGACATTTGCCTTCGGGTTTGCCGGCTTGTTGTCGCTCGCCTGCACCGACCGCGCTCAGGCCGACGCGCAGCTGCTGATCGAAGCTTCTACCGGGAAAGTATTGCACGCCGAGAACGCCACGCTCCCCTGGTATCCGGCCTCCGTCACCAAACTGATGACAGCCTACACAACCCTGCGCGCAGTGAAGGAAGGCCGGATCTCGATCAATACGTTGCTGTCAGTATCGCGCAATGCGGCAGCGCAGCAGCCAACCAAGATGGGCTTCAAGATCGGCACGACGGTCACCGTCGATAACGCGTTGAAGATGCTGATGGTCAAATCCGCCAACGATGTTGCGGTGACGATTGCGGAAGGCGTCGGTGGTTCGCTGGAAGGTTTTGCCGATTTGATGAATGCGAACGCCCGACGCCTGGGCATGACACAAAGCAATTTTGTCAATCCGAACGGTCTGCCGGCGGAAAATCACGTGTCATCGGCGCGCGACCTGGCCATCCTAGCCCGCGCGCTTATTCGTGAATTTCCGGAGAACGACGGCTACTGGCACATTTCGTCGATACGCTACGGCAACCGCGTCATGCGTAATTACAATTCGCTGATCTACCGCTATCCCGGCGCCGACGGCATGAAGACCGGATTCATATGCGCATCCGGGTACAATGTCGTCGCTTCGGCTACGCGCAATGGCCGCCGGCTGATCGCGGTCGTGCTTGGATCCTGGTCCGGCGCGGTGCGCGCGCAAAAAGCGGCCCAACTGCTCGAGCGCGGCTTCAACGGCGGCGGTCTTTCCTGGCTCACGCCATCGCTCGGGACCGTGGATGCATTGGCGCCAGTAGATGCGCAACCTCCCAACCTGCGCGAGGAAATGTGCGGCGGACATCGCCGCAAGCCACCGTCGGAGGAGAACGAGGAGGAGCCTGAGGAATCAGCTTCCAACGCGAGCGAGGAATCGGGCAACGGACAGGCCTTCATGCTCTCGGGCACCAAGCCGCAGAAATTCGTGCTTGGGCCGCCGGTCGAGACCACCCCTCCCGTCGCCGTATTTACTGGGCCTGCTGATCGCCCCGATACGGTCGAGCAGATCGCGAGCGCTACGCCAAAGAAGAAAAAGAAGGCAGCAGCCGCCAAGACGGAAGCGTCCAAGAAGCCAGCAAAGGCGGGCAAAAAGGAAGATTCCAAGTCGGCGAAGACTGCCAAGCCGGCAAAGCCGCCCGCCAAGCCCAAGGTCAGCTCTACAACGCAATGAGCCAAGCTTCGCCGCGCGCCGAGCGAAAAGGCCCGCCGACCCCAATCCCGCTTACGGTGCTGACCGGTTTTCTTGGCGCGGGAAAAACCACACTGCTCAATCGGCTGCTGAAGGATCCTGCCCTGGCGGAGACTGCCGTCATTATCAATGAGTTTGGCGAGGTGTCTCTCGACCACCTGCTCGTCGAGTACGTCGGCGACAACATGGTGCTGCTGCAATCCGGCTGTCTGTGCTGCACCATGCGCGGCGACCTCATCGATGCCCTTGAGACGCTGCTGCGCGATCTCGACAACCGCCGTTGCACATTTCGTCGCGTGCTATTGGAAACAACCGGTCTCGCCGATCCGGCCCCCGTCCTCCATACCGCAATGTCGCACCCTTATCTGTTGCTGCGCTACCGGCTCGACGGCGTCGTGACAGTGGTCGACGCCATCAATGGCGAGACGACGCTTGATGCCCATGCCGAAGCGGTCAAGCAAGCCGCCGTCGCCGACCGCATCGTGCTGACAAAAACAGATTTAGCGACCGCTTCACAGCGAGAGCAGATTATGGCGCGCCTTCGCGCTCTTAACCCGGCGGCGCCTATTCTCGATGCTGGCGGCGGCGAGGCAGTACCGGCCCGATTGCTGGGGAGCGGCCTCTACGACCCGGACAGAAAGATCCCTGACGTCAAAAAATGGCTGGCCGAGGAGGCCTATGCGCACGAACACCATCACCACCGCCACGACGTCAACCGCCACGACGATCACATCGGCTCTTTCGTCCTGTCTGCCGACGAAGCGATCCCCGCAGGTACGCTCGATATGTTTCTCGAGCTGTTGCGTTCCACTCACGGCTCCAAGCTGCTGCGGCTCAAGGGCATCGTGAAGCTTTCCGAAATGCCCGAGACGCCCGTCGTTGTGCACGGCGTTCAGCATGTCTTTCACCCCACGGTTCGGCTCGATCGCTGGCCCGATGACGACATCGAACCAGGCTGGTTTTCATCACGCGCGACCTGCCGGAACGCGCCGTTCGGGAGCTGTTCGAAGCTTTTCTCGGCATTGCAGCGCCCGATCGGCCCGATCGTG
>DAISKM010000098.1:0-9535 GCA_036820945.1 Pseudolabrys sp. | reverse complement strand
TCTCGGCAGCGCAGGTCTGGTCGTAGATGAGCACGGTAACGCCGGGGACGGTGGCGAGCTCCCGTTGAACGGCGTCAAGTTCGTCGCGGTGATGCACCGTAAGTCCGCGCGGCCATTCGATGTCTTTCCCATACTTCCAGGGCTCGTCGGTGACGACGACCACCCGCTTGGCCCCCTCGGCGGCCACTTGCGATGCGATCTGCGGGACAGTCAACCCGCCGTCATTCGCCTGTCCGCCGGTCATGGCGACCGCATCGTTGAACAGGATCTTGTAGGTCATGGTCACGCCGGAAGCGATCGCAGCGCGGATCGCGAGATAGCCGGAGTGGTTGTAAGTGCCGTCCCCAAGATTCTGGAAAACGTGCCCGCGGTTGGAAAATGGCGCTTCGCCAATCCAGTTGGCGCCCTCGCCCCCCATCTGGGTGTAGCCGAGCGTTTTGCGGTCCATCCACTGCGCCATGTAATGGCACCCGATGCCGGCATAGGCGCGGCTGCCTTCGGGGACCCGCGTCGACGTGTTGTGCGGGCACCCCGAACAGAAATACGGAATGCGTTGGGCAACGTCCGTCGTTTCGGTGAGCGCGCTTTGCGCGGATTTCAGGCGGGCCACGTTTGCCGCGAGCTCTTCGTTGGAGCCATAGCGCAGCAACCGTTCGCCGATGCAGATGGCGATATCGTTCGGATCAAGCGCGCCCTTGACCGGGAATAGCCAGTTTCCCTGCTCGTCTTTCTTGCCGATGCAGACCGGCTGATTTGCCGTGCCGTAAAGTTCTTCACGAACCTGCACTTCGATCAGCGAGCGCTTTTCCTCGACAACAATGATCAGGTCGAGCCCTCGTGCGAACTCCGCCAGCTCCTGTCGCCCGAGCGGCCAAACGCAGGCAACCTTGAAAACCCGAAGGCCAAGATCATTGCATTTGATCTCATCGATCCCGAGCTCGTCGAAGGCTTGACGCACGTCGAGATACGCTTTGCCGGTGGTGATGATGCCAATCTTTGGCGCCCGTCCCCCGGACATAATAATGCGATTGAGTTTATTGGCTCGCACAAAGGCCAGCATGGCATCGCGCTTGAAATCGTGCAGGCGCGCTTCCTGGCCGAGGAATGTGTCGGTGAGGCGGATATTCAGGCCGCCTGGCGGCATGCTGAAATCGCTCGGCGTTACGATCTGCATGCGATCGAGCGAACCATCGGCCACCCCCGTCGACTCTACGGTTTCATGCATGCATTTGAGCGCGGTCCAGGCGCCTGTGAAGCGCGACATGGCCCAGCCGTATTGCGCGTAGTCGATAATCTCCTGCACGCCGCCGGGATTGAGGATCGGAATCATCACATCGACGAAATGGAATTCGGATTGATGCGCGGTCGTTGATGATTCAGCCGTGTGGTCATCGCCCATCAGAGCAATGACGCCGCCATGCTTTGAGGTACCGGCCAAATTGGCGTGGCGGAACACGTCGCCAGTGCGGTCGACGCCCGGTCCTTTGCCATACCACATGCCGAACACGCCACCGAATTTGCCTTCACCACGGAGTTCAGCTTGCTGTGAGCCCCACAGCGCGGTGGCCGCGAGGTCTTCGTTCAAGCCGGGCTGGAACTTGATGTCGGCAGCCACAAGTTGCCTTGCCGCACGCATGAATTGCTGGTCGAGACCGCCGAGGGGGGAACCGCGGTAGCCGGTGACATACCCGGCGGTGTTCAGGCCAGCGCGCCGGTCACGCTCTTTCTGCATCAGGCAGGCGCGAATCAGCGCCTGATAGCCTGTGACGAATACGTGCGACTGGCTCAGGTCGTATTTGTCGTCGAGGCTGACCGTTCGAAACGCCATGGATGGCCTTGTCGTCGTGGCGCACCACGGCGCCGGGTCCCACTCATATAGGCTTGTCCTGCGCGTGGCAAAGCGCTGAACGCCAGCAAAGCTACACCTCAACGAGTTTGGGTCAATTTCGTTATTGCCGCTGCTTACAAAAGGAAATTTCCGTGGTCGACGCCTACGCGCACTTTGGCGCAATGCAGCAGACAGAGCAGACCTACGGCGATGTGGGTGGTCAAGCGCGGCCGCGGCTGCCAGAAGAGTGTCCCGCCGGGAACTCCCCTTGATGTTGCAATCGCCGCCTTCCTCAATCGAAAGCAAAGCGTCCTGGACAGTTGCCACGGTGGCACTCGTCACGATGCTGATGGCATTCGGAGCGGCATGGATCACGGCTGTGGCGCTCAAGGACATTGCGGCTGAGGTGGACGGAATCCGGTCGATCCCGGCACTCGCCAGCGCCCTCGCCTGGCTTGGCTCAGGTTTCGGCGGAATTCTGATGGGCAGGATCGCCGACAAGGTCGGCACACGATGGACCGTGATCTGCGGGTCCTTGATGATCGGCCTCGGTCTTGCGATCTCGACCATTGGCCCGCCTTGGCCGCTTTGGATCGGCCACGGGCTCTTCATAGGGCTGATCGGGTTGGGCGGCATCAACGCGCCCATGTACATCTATGTCAGCCGCTGGTTCGACCGCCGGCGTGGCTCGGCGTTGGCACTCATTTCGAGCGGCAGCTATCTGGCCGGCGCAATGTGGCCACCCGTGTTCGAACGCGCCATCGCCGCCTTTGGATGGCGCAGCACCATGCTTTGGTACGCGCTGGCCGAAATTGTGGTGATCATCCCGCTCGCCTTGCTTTATTTTCGCGCCCCACCCGAACTGGTCTTGCCGGCCGCTTCGTCTGATCCCGCCGCTGCGAAAGCGCGCGTCCTTGGGTGGCCGCCTAATCTGGTTTTCGGAATGATGTGTGTCGCCGCGGTGCTGTGCTGCGTTCCAATGGCAATGCCGCAAGGTCATCTCGTCGCCTTCTGCAGCGATATTGGCATTACGCGTTCGAACGGTGCGTTGATGCTGTCGGTCCTGCTTGGCACGGCCTTTCTTAGCCGGCAGATGTGGGGCGCCATTTCTGATCGCATCGGCGGGCTCGCAACGGTCCTGATCGGCTCGGCATGGCAGGCTGCGTCGATGACGGCCTTTCTCTTCACGCAAAACGAAGCGGGCCTGTTCACGATAGCCGCGGCGTTCGGCCTCGGATTCTCCGGGATCATCCCGGCCTATGTGCTGGCATTGCGCGAATTGTTTCCCGCCTCCGAGGCCTCGTGGCGCATTCCAACGTTGCTCCTGTTTAGCGGCGGCGGGATGGCGCTCGGCGGCTGGCTCGCGGGCCTTCTCTACGATCATTTCGGTTACTATGCGCCAGCTTTCGCGGCGGGAATCGGCGCCAATATTCTCAATCTGGTCTTGATCGGGATTCTGGTCGGCCGAGGGCGCTTGCGCGCGGCGTTAGCCTGAGAAATCAGGTCCGCGACGGACTGATCAGCCAGACGCCTGCCAGGATGCCGAGGGCGATCGCCGCCGTCCCCAGCGCCGCCCAGGTTTGCGCGGCCGCCAGCGCGGTTGTCGCAGCCCAGGCTATCGAGGAAAAAGCTTCCGCGAATGTGGCGAGGCGGGATGAGGTCTGCCTGCGGCGGAATTGACTGCGCCGCGCCTGCACGCGGAAGCAGAGCTGGATGGCCGTCGCGGCTGCTGCCGCGGTCAATATGCCGAGGCCACAAACAATGCCCGCGAATACAGTATCGAGGGTCAAAACGGCGACGATCGGCGCGAAGACGAGCGCGATCACTCCTATGACTGCTTCGATCTTGGCCCACAGGATGCGTGGCGAGGTAATCGGCGCGGTGGCGACAAGATCGGGGGCGTCCTCGCCTGAAATCGAAAGCCACGCCAGTCCTCCGGCGAGCTGGCCGGCCGCCATGACCACCACCGGAATTAACACGACAAAAGAGTCGTTGCGGTCATGAAATGTGATCCAAAGCAGCAGCGCCGGCGGAATGAGATACAAAATCTGCATCAGCGTCTGCGAAACGAGCCAAGGATCGCGCTGCAGAAGCGTCCATTCCTTGTGCCGCAGCGCGCGGCTCGCAGAGCGGCGGCGAAAGCCGCGCGACCATCGACACTGACGCACGGCGGCGCTCGAAACACCGGCCGCCGCCAGAGCGTGCTCGCCGAAACGCCGCGAGAAAAGCCAAATGGTCACACCGAGCGCAGCAATGCCGAAGGCCATGACGCCGGCCAGCGCCGCATAATCTCCAAGCACAGCGCGTGCGGGCCACCAGAAGGCGCTGGTCGTATCGGGCGCGTGGGACAGCATCCAATTCGACTGCAATGCGGCGAAGCGCGACAGGCTGCCCGCAGAAAAAATGGCCGCAATCTGCAAAAGGATAACGAACGCGGCACCGATGATGCGGAACAATGCGACGGTCAGCGCAAGCGCTGCTGCCGTTGCCACCGCGCCCATTGCCGCGACCACACCATAAGCTGAAAGCCATCGGCTACCGCCGAGCACCGCCAGAACATTGATGAATGGCGCGGCCAGCAGCACGGCGATTGCGATGGCAGCGGCCGCGATCCGCGCCATGCGCACCGCGAATACTTTGCGTGCCGAAGCGGGCGACGTGAGGACGAGATCGAGATCGGAGCGCGAATAAAATGCACGCGTCACCGACTCCATTCCTTGCGACAGGAGCAGCGACCATGACAGCACCAGCGAGCCGGTGATGCCGACCAGAGTTGCCGTGTCGGAAGCCAGATTGGCATTGGCGAAGCTCGCGACCGTCCAATAGGCGAACACATGCATGAAGCCTGCAAAGGCGATCAGCGCGATGGCCGCGGTGCGCGCGCGTGCGTCCTCCCGCCGTCATCAGGGAAGCCCAATCTCGCCAACCGAGACGCAGCTCGTGACTGGTAAGCCAGGTCAGGGAAGCCGGCTGGCTCACGCTGCGGCCGCCTGCTCGGCCACCAGCATGAGGAATGTATCCTCGAGGCTTGTAGCGGTTTCACCGGTCTGCCGGCGCAGGTCGTCAAGCGTGCCTTCCGCGATAAGCCGCCCGCCCGCAATTACGCCGATGCGATCGGCCATGCGCTCCGCCACCTCGAGAATATGCGTGGTCATGATGACGGTGCCGCCGGCACGCACGCGCTCGCGAAGCACGTTCTTCACCTGCCGGGCAGTGCCGGCGTCGAGACCTGTCAATGGCTCGTCGAGGATGATCAGCTTCGGGTCGTGCACGAGCGCGCCGGCAAGGGCCACCTTTTGCCGCATGCCCTTAGAGAACCCCTCGCAGCGCTCGTGCGCGTGCGGCTCAAGGCCCAGCCAGCCGATCAGTTCGCGCGCGCGCGCTTCTGCTACGGCGGGCTCAATCCGCCAGAGCCCTGCAACAAACTCAAGATATTCGTAGGGCGTGAGCTTTTCGTAGATCATCGGCTCGTCCGAGAGCCACGCGGTGATTTGCTTGGCGCCGACCGGGTCGGCAAGCGCGTCGATGCCATCGATGCAGATCGAGCCTGCGTCAGGGCGGAGCAGACCGACCACCATCCGCAAGGTTGTGGTCTTGCCGGCGCCGTTCGGGCCGACCAAGGCATAGAACTCGCCGCAATGGACAGTGAGATCGAGCGCATCGACAGCGGGGCGGTCAAACCGTTTGCTGACCCCACGCAGCCCCAGCGCGACCTGACGATTCTGCGTCATTTGAAACGGCCCTCAACTTGGAAGAGCTTCCGTCTCTACGACACGAGTCGTTTCAGCCGCGTAAATCCTATAATTGCAGCAAGCGCGTTAAGTTTTCAGTCAGCTTACGGCTTCGGCACCATCTTAAACATGGCATCGCCATAGGTCTTCCTCGCATCTGCCAGTAGCGGTTGGACGGCCGCGACCAAGAGTTCGTGTTCTTTCGGCGTAAGCGAATTGATCTCGCAGCCCTCCGCCTCGATCGCCCTGTAGGATTCATCGTGCTCTTCGACCGCAAGCTTGCGCTGATAGGCAACCGCTTCGCTGACCGCCGACTGCATGGCGCGCTTGAGACGGTCAGGCCAACTCTCGAACGACGGTCGATGCAAGAAGATCGGTCGCGAGATATAGAAGTGATTGCTGAGCGTGTGGAACTTGTGAAACTTGTGCACGCCATAGATGACGGTATTGGCAAGTGGATTTTCCTGCGCGTCGAGCGTGCCTGCCTTGATCATGGCAATCGCTTCCGTCAGGTCCATGCGCATCGCGACCGCGCCGAGAAGTTCGAATGTGCGTCGGTGTATCTCGCTGGGCAGCACGCGGATTTTCATGCCGGCCATGTCGGCGGGCCGATGGATCGGCTGCAGGCGATTTGAGATGTGGCGGAACCCATTCTCGAACCAGCCGAGGATCCGGTAGTTGATGCGCCCCTCCGTCTTGCGCGCGAGAAATTCGCCCAGCGTGCCGTCCATCGCTGCGCGCGCCTGTGCGTTGCTCGAAAACAGGAACGGCAGATCGACGAACCCCAATTCCGGGACGCGGTCGGTCAGATAGCTCGAGGACTGGTAGCCGAGCGTGATTTCACCGTTCTCGACCAGCGTCAGGATATCCTCAGCCTTGTGGCCGTGATCCATAATGTTGAAGACGTATTCGATCTTCACGTCATTGCCGAACTGCGCGCCCAGTTTGTCGCCGATGAGCTTCAGCGATTTGCTGAAACCGGTGCTTGGCGGGCCGTAGCCGCCCATACGAATACGGATTGCGTTGCTCATTTTCCTCTCGCTTGACGTGCCTCTCTATACTGGGGCGTTGCGATCTGGCCAAGCAAAGGCGGTGTGATAGAGTCCCTGCGCATTCACGGAGGAGTACGCCGATGAACAAGCTTGCCAGCGTTTCAAAAAGTTCACGGGATGAAATTTCGC
This sequence comes from Pseudolabrys sp., assembly GCA_036820945.1. Classification (GTDB taxonomy): domain Bacteria; phylum Pseudomonadota; class Alphaproteobacteria; order Rhizobiales; family Xanthobacteraceae; genus Pseudolabrys. The sequence goes on along the minus strand of DAISKM010000098.1, from coordinate 2,795 downwards.
CGGTGGAATGGCAGGCGCGCGTCGACCTTGCGGCCGTCTACCGCCTGACTGCGCACTACGGTTGGGACGACGTGATCTACAACCATTCATCGATGCGAGTACCCGGCGAGCCGCGCAAGTTCCTGATGAAAAAGCACGACCTGCTCTATACCGAGGTCACCGCTTCCAACCTGGTGAAAGTGTCGATGGACGAGGATCTCGACGAAAAGTCCGGCGTCAACCGGCCCGGGTTCACACTGCATGGCGGCGTGCTGAGCGCACGTCCTGACGTGAACTGCGCGATGCATGTGCATACCAATATCGGCATGGCGATTGCCGGACTCAAAGGCGGCCTTCGCATGGTGTCCCAGCAGGCGATCCGCTTCTATCAACGCATCGGTTATCACGCCTACGAGGGCATCACGGAGGATTTTGACGAGCGCGAGCGTCTGAACCGTGACCTTGGCCAGAACCGCGCGATGATCATGCACAACCACGGTCTTCTCACCGTGGGAAAAAGTGCGCGCGAAGCCTTCGTGCTGATGAAGCATCTCCTCGACGCTGCCGACATTCAGCTTAGGCTGGAAGCCACCGGCAAGGAGCTGATCGAGATTTCCCCGGCAGTCTGCGAAAAGACCGCCGAGCAATATGAGCATCACGATGCCGGCCGCGGTAGCCACGATTGGGCGGCATACCTGCGCATGCTCGACAAGATCGATACAAGTTACAGAAACTGAGCTTTGTGCCGTCATGCCCGGCCTTGTGCCGGGCATCCACGTCTTGCGAAGACGTGGATGGCCCGGACGAGCCGGGCCATGACAAGAGAGTGATATTATGGCCTTCGCGAACCGTGTGCAGGAAAGGCTTGTGCGCAGCGAGGTTGCGCTTTGCATAGGCACGCGGCTCGCACGCACCGCAGAGATCGCAATGATCGCGGAATCCTGCGGCTTCGACGCCCTTTATGTCGACATGGAGCACTGCACGATCTCGCTCGACGATGCGGCGCAAATTTGCGTCGCGGCCTTGCCGGTTGGAATTACACCGCTGGTGCGCATCGCAGGCCATCAGTTCGACGATGCGGCACGGCTCCTCGACATGGGCGCGCTCGGAATTATCTGCCCGAATGTCGGCACGCGCGCGCAGGCTGAAGCGTTTGCACGCGCCTGCCGCTTTCCTCCGCTCGGCGAACGCTCGGTCGGCGGGGCTGGCCCGCTGCAAGGCTATCGCGCTACCCCGCTTGGCGAGGTCAACAAAGAGGGCAATGCCGCAACGGTGCTGATTGCCATGCTCGAGACGCCGGAAGGCATCGCCAATGCCAATGCGATTGCTGCCGTTCCCGGCATCGACGTGTTGCTCATCGGTTCCAACGATCTTTGCACGGCCATGGGGATTCCCGGCGAACTCAAAAGCCCGAAACTTCGCGCGGCCTATGAAAATGCGGCGAAGGCCTGCAAGGCGCACGGCAAGCACCTCGGGGTCGGCGGAATTCGCGCCGACGTCGAGCACGTGGCTGAGCTGATAGAACTTGGCGCCCGATTCGTCATCGCGGGCTCGGATTTGCAGTATCTGATGAAATCCGCACGCCACGAGGTCGCAGCGCTGCGAAAGGCAACCTCATGAAGCTCAAGCTGCATCACGTGAACTTCGCCACGACGGACGTCCCGGCGATGGATAAATTTTATCGGGATGTCCTCGACATGCAGACAATTCCCGACATGGGCCGCAACCGCGTACGAGATCAAGGCTATCCAGGCGACGTCGCCTTCGTCACCGACGGTGCGATACAAATGCACATCGCCGAAAAGGACATGAATATCGGCTTTCGCACCGGCAAGGTGGTGAATCCGGTGCAGCACGGCCACGTCGCCTTTCGCACCGACGACCTCGATGCGTTCAAGAAGCGTCTCGATGAAAAAGGCATCAAATATTCGGACTATGGCGACTGGGCGATGACGGGCTGGAAGCAGGTATTTTTCTACGATCCGGACGGCAACGTCGTCGAAGTCCACCAGGCCCCGATAGACGCGCCCTAGCGCATGTTCCGCCGCCCCTCGCCTGGGCCCCATTGCCAAAAGTCCCGACCTTCTTCGCGCATGAAGCGTGCCAGCACCATCATGTGGACTTCGGAGGCGCCATCGACGAGACGAGCCGACCGGGCGGAGCGATAGATCCACTGCGCGATTGAATCCTGCGAAAAGCCTCGGGCGCCTTGCAGTTGGATCGCGACGTCAGCGGCCTTGTGCAGCGTATCGGCGACCTGCACCTTGGCCATCGAGACTTCCTTGCGCGCGCGGCCACCCTGATCGAGCATCCAGGCCGCGTGCATGGTGAGCAGTCGGCCGATCTGGATCTGCTGCGCCACTTCTCCGAGCTTGATCTGGACGCTTTCGCGGTCGCCGAGCTTGATTCCGAACCCTTCGCGGTTGGCAACGTAAGCCTGCGCAATTTCCATGCAGCGCTTGGAAAATCCCAGCCATCGCATGCAATGCGTTAGCCGCGCCGGACCGAGGCGGATTTGCGTAATCTTGAGGCCGTCGCCTTCTTCCAGCAGTATGTTCTCGCGCGGAACTTCAAGGCCGTCGAACTCGAGCTCGCAATGCCCGCCATGCTCATGCGGCGCCATGATCGGAATACGACGGACGATGCGCCAGCCCGGTTGATCCTTGTGGTAGAGGAATGCGGTGAGACCGCGGCGCTTGTCGTCTGACGTGCGGGCAACAAGAATAAAATGCGCGGCACCATCTGCGCCGGTCGCAAACCACTTGCGGCCCCTGATGATGTAACGGTCGCCTTTTTTCTCTGCGCTTGTCCTGATC
>DAISKM010000097.1:0-9557 GCA_036820945.1 Pseudolabrys sp. | reverse complement strand
GGCGAGGTCGAGATAGACCCGCTGGTCGGCCGGGCAATAGAACGGGCCCATCGCGGATTGCGCAAAGCCACAGCCGGATCTTGTTGCGCCGGAAAACATGACCAGCGTTGGCGGTTTGTAGGCTTTCCCCGATTGGGCAAAGATGTCGCTCCATTGGGTTTCGGCGCTGCCAAGAACCGCCGATACAAAGCGACCCATTTCGTCGGATGGCGCTCCGGTTTTGGGCGCCGAGCCGACGTCCGCTTGTTGTTGCGTGTCGCCGCCTGAAATCATCTCCGCGCCTCCAATGAGGAGGCGCGGATCGATACCCAACGCCCATCCGATCAGACCGAGAACTACGATCGTGCCGATGCCAATGCCACCGCGCCCGCCGGGGAGGCCGCTCGATGCACCGCGCCGATCCTCAATTCGCTCGCTTTGCGGCAACTCGTCTATGCGCATGGCCTGGCCTCGCCTGAACAGAATGCTTTGGTCGCAACGGATCGTTGCGGACATAGGAAAGCAATTAAGGCCGGGGCCACATTGATCTAGCTCAAATCCTGGCATGACAAGGACAAACCGAATTGGGTGAACTGAATGTCTGTTTTTGGCTTTGGCGGATGACGATCCGCATGCGCCAATGCCCGCTTTCGGGGTAAGCGGGCATGCCACGGACGCTCCGAAAAATCCGCCTATTACCCAAAGCGGACAAGGCAGGACTTATTTGCTATTGAGCAAGATCAAGAATTGCTTTTATTGAACAACCAAGAGTCATATGGGCGTTATGAAGTAACATGCGTGCACTCGGGCTGTGTCTGGTAATTTGGGAGCTCATCTCGGCGACAGGCGCTTTCGCGGCAGATGCCCAGAAAGGGGAAACACTCGCCAAGCGTTGGTGTGCCACCTGCCATATTATATCGTCCGACCAACGGCAGGGCACTGCGCAAGCGCCGCCATTCTCGGCCATCGCGAGCAAGCCAAATTTCAACGAGACGACGGTCGCCTATTTTCTCCTGACACCGCATCCGCGTATGCCTGACATGAGCCTGTCACGTGCCGAAGCGGGAGATCTTGCGGCCTATATCGCTATGCAAAAATAGCCGCGGGTCGTCTGCTTCCGGCCCAAAGCGGGCATGCGATTTTCAACCAAGCCAAAATACTGCGACGCATAGTGCTCAATGTCGGCATACGACATCTGCTGCGGGTTTGTCCCAGCGCAAAGAGCGCTGGGTGCCGTACATTAATGGTGCGGTAGAAAAAGCACGGTGAAAGGGCGCAGCCACAGCTTGTGCCGGAAGAACCTGTTCTAAATTTTCTCAATGGAGTCAGCCATGCCCGGCCGCGAAGTCGGAGAGCCGCATTATCCAACGGTTGAATTCGTACTGGATACGATTGCCGTCTGGATCAACAAATACCGCCGCAGGTATGGCGTGCACGATGAATTGGGGCAATGCACCCAGCACGATGTAAATCGGATTGCGAAGGATCTCGGCATGTCAGTCAGCGATCTTCGTGGTTTGGCTGCGAAAGGGCCGGGTGCAGCGGATGTCTTACAGAAAATGCTGCTCGCGCTCTCTGTCGATCCAAAAGCTCTAGCCGAGACCGATCCAGCCGTATTGCGAGACCTGCAACGGATCTGCATCGTTTGTAGCCAAAAGGGCCGTTGTCAGCACGATCTGGCGGAGGGGACTGCCGCCGAGCATTTTCGTGAGTTCTGCCCCAACGCCTACACTCTAGACGCCCTGTTCAAACAGAAAGAACGGCCGTCCCGGCATTGATGCACCGATATGGGGCTGGCAGAGAAGACTATAGTCCGCCTGGACGCGGATACGCCCCGGGACTGAAGCCGGCAGGCCACGCCTGTTACTCGCTAGCCTATCATCTATGTTCGTTCGGGTGGGAGAAGCCAACCAGTTTGGCTGGCGATGGAATGACTCGACCCCAATCGACCTGATGCCGGCGTGCGGCATTTTGTCGATTTGCTGCTCGCTTGTCCCAGCGCAAAGAACACCGGTCCTGTCTCCTTATGTTGAATTCGAAAAAAGCACTGGAAGGGGATAGGCCATGAAACTGCCAAAACACAGAAATGATCGCGTGATGGTCGGCATGGGATCCGTTCTGGTCGGCCTCGCTATCATCGTGGGTCTAACATCTGCGTTGTCTGACCCTCAATTTGCAGAGCTGTGCTCCGTGCCGCGACTCCTGGGCAACAGTGCATCTGCCGCGGAAGAAACGAGCAAGCCGCGTGTCTACCATGCGCAGCCTGTCAACGGGCCAGTGTTGTTGGCGCACAAGGCGCACAAAATTGTAAAGACGGATGGCCCGATTTCAGTTGTGCGCGATCCGACGGACCTGCCGGCACCGATTGGCGGCCGCGGACCGCGGCGCGTCAAGGTCGACCTCGAAACCGTCGAAGTGACTGGCCATCTCGCTGACGGCGCGACGTATCGCTACTGGACGTTCAATCAGAAAGTGCCCGGACCATTTATCCGAGTGCGCATCGGCGACACTGTGGAAGTGCGGCTGAAAAACCATGACGACAGTGTCATGATGCACAATGTCGACTTCCACGCCGTCACGGGCCCGGGTGGGGGCGCCAAGGCGACCGACGCGGCGCCCGGAGAATCGCGCGGGTTCGAATTCACTGCCATCAATCCCGGGCTGTTCGTCTACCACTGCGCGGTGCCGATGGCCGCGCAGCACATCGCCAATGGCATGTACGGTATGATCCTGGTAGAGCCTGAGGGCGGGTTACCCAAGGTCGATCATGAATTCTATGTCATGCAGGGCGAAATCTATACCGAGCAGAAACTTGGCAGCAAAGGCGAGCTCACCGAGAGCTATGACAAGCTGCTGGCAGAGCGACCCGAATATTTCGTGTTCAACGGCGCCGCGCTTGCGCTCGCCAAGGAGAAGCCTCTCAAGGCCAAGACCGGCCAAACAGTCCGTATTTTCTTCGGGGTCGGCGGTCCGAACTACACCTCGTCCTTCCACGTGATCGGCGAAGTCTTCGACCGGGTATACAATTTGGGATCCCTGACGACCGCACCGATGAAAGATGTGCAGACCACGACCGTACCGCCGGGTGGCGCAACAGTCGTTGATCTCAAGCTGGAAGTCCCCGGCAAGTTCATGCTGGTCGACCATGCGCTGAGCCGAGTCGAGCGAGGCCTCGCTGGCGTGCTTGAAGTCACTGGCCCGGACAACGCCGACATCTACAAGGATTACAATCCGGCGAAGTCCGCGAAGTCGATGTCGCACTGACGGCCAGTCATTTGAACCCGAAACGCCGGCCTTTCCCGAGAGGCCGGCGACGTTTTTCACGGAAGTACTGTGAGCTATGATGCGTGCGCCTGTCCTCTCGCCGAACACAGGGGAATATGGCGTCACGCTCATGCTCGACGCATCACTGATTGCCGATTTTCCGTTGTTCGCCGGCCTCGATGCCGAAGCGCTCGATGACATTCTGGCGCGTGCGCACGCGAGGCACTATGCGAAGGGTACGCCGGTCTTTTCTCAGAACGAGGAGGCACATTCCTTTTTTTTACTGTTGCATGGTCGTTTGCGCGTCACCCAGGTTACGCCGCATGGCGAACAGATCGTCGTGCGTTTTGTGAGCCCCGGCGATCTGTTCGGCGTGGCAATGGCGCTTGGGCGCGACAGTTATCCTGGAACCGCCACCGCGATTGTCGACAGCCTCGCGCTGCTATGGCCCTCGGCTGCGTGGCCCGAGCTGGTCAGAAGGCATCCGGTGCTTGCAAGCAATACCATGCGAATGATCGGTGGGCGACTGCAGGAAGCGCATCAGCGCTTGCGGGAACTCTCGACGGAAGACGCCGAGCGCCGCGTCGCCCATGCCGTTCTCAAACTTGCTGACGAAGCCGGGCAAGCATCGGCGTCCGGCATGCTTATCGATTTTCCGCTCAGCCGGCAGGACATCGCCGAAATGACGGCAACCACCCTGCACACGGTTAGCCGCATCATAAGCGCATGGGAAGCGGCAGGTGTCATTGAGGGAGGTCGCCAGAAGATTGCCATTCGCGATCGCGCGCGCCTGCAGACCATCGCCGACGGCCAGGAAGCCTGATCACGCACTGTCCGCCGTCGGGAGCAACGCAGACATTTGCGCAGAGCGCCGGCCCTTTTCAAAATTCAATCGATGACGGCTGCAAACCCTACAGGGCCGCGACGAGTCGCGCAGCGCGGATAATCCCAGGAAACTCGACGCTCGCAACCACGACGACAGTTAAGAGCAGCAGTCCAATAACGATCACTATTTTGTCGCCCAGACTCGTACCCATGACGAGCCTCCCATTTGCACGCTAAACAGCTTAGCCAACGGAAGGCGCACCCCGTGGTAACCGGGTAGAAGGTTGGAAAGAATTAATACATGGTTAACGTTAACCGGGGTTTCGACCGGCATGGCGCTGATCCTCAGTGTGCGCACCCATTCATCGAACGACTGACATTCCAATGATCTGTTGAGGCTGCGCATGACATGAGCAGGATCTTGACCACGCACGTCGGCAGCCTGCCGCGACCGCACGATCTGTTGGACATGATGAAGGCGCGCCTGGGTGGCGAGGCCCACGACGAGGCCGCCTATGACGCGCGGGTGCGTAAGGCCGTTTTCGAAACCGTCGCCAGGCAGGTCGAGTGTGGCATCGACATCGTTACCGATGGGGAGCAGTCGAAACCCGGGTTCTTCACCTACGTACGCGAGCGGCTGTCGGGTTTCGAGCCGCGCCCTGACATGAAGGTGCCCTTTTACGAGGCCGAGGTGTCGACGTTTCCCGAGTACTACAAGGATTACTTCGCTCGAGCCATGGGCGGTGGGGCGGTTGCCCCGATGGTTCCGACAGTGTGCATCGGACCTGTCTCCTATACCGGCCGAGATGCATTGGCGCGCGACATCGAAAATCTGAAGGCCGCCCTAGCTGGTCGGCAGGTCGCCGGCGCTTTCATGCCGTCGGTCGCGCCAAGCGGCGCAGGGTTGAACGAATATTACCAAACGGACGAGGAGTACTACGAAGCGGTCGGCAACGCCTTGCGCGAGGAATACAAGGCGATCGTGGACGCAGGATTTTATCTTCAGATTGACGATCCCTTCCTGTCCGACGTGTATTCGGACCTGCGTTACGACGACGCACAAAAGAAGCGCAAGGCTGGCCTCTTCGTGGAAGCACTCAATTACGCGCTGGACGGCGTACCAGACGAGAGGGTGCGCTTTCACACCTGCTATGGAATAAACGAGGGTCCGCGGATCTTTGACGCCAATCTGAAGGACGTCGCCGGCCACATGCTGAAGGTCAAGGCTCGCTTCTATTCCTTCGAAGGTGCGAACGCGCGACACGAACACGAATACCATGTGTGGGAGTCGGTTCGCCTGCCCGCCGGCAAGGTCTTGATCCCCGGCGTAATCACGCATGGCAGCAACATTGTCGAGCACCCGGAGCTCATTGCCGAACGACTTGTTCGCTATGCCAAGATCGTCGGAGGAGAAAACGTCATCGCCAGCGCCGACTGCGGCTTTTCCTCGCAGGCTTGTTACAAGACCGAGGTTCACCCCAAAGTGATCTGGGAGAAATTCAAGGCCTTGGCAGAGGGTGCCCGCCTCGCGAGCAAGGAGATTTGGGGGGCGGTAAATTAATGCGTAGCGGTGGGAAGTTTTCTAACGAGCGAAACCGCTCGGGGCAGCCGAAAAGCGGGAACATTATCCGATGTTGGCACTTAGCGGACATCTGTGTTGCACTGCCAAATGTTTGGTTTCGGGGTGAAAGCGGACATAAACGATTGCACTGCGAAATGCCTGCTAATGACCCAAAGCGGACATTTAGTTGGACTCATTGGCCCTCAGTCCAATCGCCTAAAGATTGGCGTCTTCATAAGTTCTCGTATCGCGTGGAAGCCCGGAGGATGCGATGTGTAAGGTCTTACCATTTACCCGTTTCTACGGCCTGGTAATCGTCCCTGTTTTGGCAACGATGCTCGCCTATCCTGCGGCCGCGCAGACCAGCTCTAATTCCGAGACCAAGACCAGCTCTAATTCCGAGACCAAAAGCACCGGCGCCGTCCTCATCAACATTGATAAATCCAGACAGAAAATGACGGTTTTTATAGACGGGGCGGAAAAATACGTTTGGCCGGTATCCACTGGTCAAGCAGGATATTCAACTCCATCGGGAACCTATACTGCCACCTCTATGAACGAGATCTGGTACAGCAAAGAGTGGGACAACGCCCCCATGCCTCATTCTATTTTCTTTAGGAAGGATGGTTATGCCATCCATGGCACCTATGAGGCGAAGTATCTCGGCAGGCCCGCCTCGCATGGCTGCGTGCGTATCTCACGTGAGAATGCCGCAACGCTTTATGCGCTGGTGAAGAAGGTTGGCTTAAAGAATACCGAGGTTGTACTGACCGGCGTCACTCCGGGCGGCGAGTATAAGGTCGCGAGGCCGGAGGAACCCCGTTACGGTCAGGCGGGTGCCGGCTGGTACGAGTCCGACAATTACTATGCCCAGCGCCAGTGGGGCGGTGGCTTTTTCGGGCGCTCGTATGGCGGCCCCTATTACAATGGATCCCAGGGATACTACAGACCGCCACCACCGCGCGGATATTGAAGGTAGGCACACTCCGTTGCGAAAAGTTAGCTCACTCTTGTTTGCCAAGATTTGAAGGCGCTCGGTTTGAGTGCGGCTTACGCTCATTGCCCTCATCAATTGAGATTGCGATGTCCGCTTTTGGCCCGAAGCGGACATTCCAATTCGCGCTGCAAACGTCCGCTTTCGGGGTAAAGCGGACATCACGCAGATGGCCGAATGTCCGCTAATGACCCAAAGCGGACATGTATAGCCTTTCAGGGTGCCAGCTTTTGCCGTTACGATGCCCTGTCTTAAAGCTCCGGGGGGAAGCATGAAGCGGCGTGAGTTCATCAAATTTCTTGGCGGGGCGGTGACGGCCTTGCCGTCCTATACGGCGTTGGCGCAGCAACAAATGCCGTTAGTAGGCTTCCTGAACAGCGCCTCGCCGGACACCTATCGCTTCAATGCTGACTCGTTTCGAGAGGGCTTGACCAAGGCAGGGTTCGTCGAAGGCAAAAATGTCCGTATTGAGGAACGATGGGGTCGAGGAGACTACGAGGCATTGCCGGCCCTTGCAGCTGAGCTTGTGGCGAAGGGCGTTGTCGCCATTGCCGCTACCGGAGATGTGGCTTCTGCACGCGCCGCCCAGCGTGCGAGCAGCACGGTGCCTGTGGTCTTTACGATTGGCGGCGACCCCGTCCGCTTTGGACTGGTCAAAAGTATAAATCGCCCCGGCGGGAACGTAACGGGCATTCTTTTTAACCAAAATGTACTTGGTGCAAAGCGAGTTGAAGTCCTTCGGGAAATTGCCCCAAACATGTCTCGAGTTGCCCTGCTAATGAATCCAACCAATCCGAATGTCAAAGTTGAACAGGCGGACGCGGAGGCTGGAGCAAAGAAACTGGGTCTGGAAACCGTAACACTGCATGCGACAAACGCGGCAGAAATGAACGCCGCGCTTGAGCAGTTATTAAGTGCCAAAGCCAACGCATTCATCACTGGACAGATCCAATCGTACTGGATCGGCGCGAGCAGATTGTTTCGTTTGCTAATCGGCACAAGCTCCCCAGCGTAGGTTTTGTTCGACAGTTCGCGGCAGTTGGCGCACTCTCGAGCTATGGCCCGAGCATCAGCTGGATGTACCGCCAAGCCGGGGAGTACGTTGGACAGATTCTGAAAGGATCAAACCCGGCAGAAATGCCTGTCCTGCAGCCGACGCAATTTGAGTTAGTGATCAATCTCAAAACGGCCAAGGATTTTGGCCTGATCATTCCGCCAGCCCTCGTGGCCCGCGCCGACGAGGTGATCGAATAAGCGATGTCCACTTTTGGCCCTTAGCGGACATTTCATGACGCGCCACGCCTATGGTAGTCCCGCGTGCGAAGCCGCACACCGCTGCAAAGTTTATTAAGAGGTAGGTCTTTATAGACTCACGGAACTGATGAACCCACGGGTGGTATAGGTGATGAATTCTCGGCCGACCAAGCTATTGATCGTTATCGCTGCCGGCGTAGGTGTCGCTTATGGCGTGCCGGTTGGGGCCCAAATACTTAAGAAAGAACCCGACGCGAACCAATTACCTTGCGGACAAAAAGTTCTCGTTGAAAACAACACGTGTCCAGCGGATCAAATTCTAGAAGTGACCGGCAGCTGTCTCAATACGACACCTACGGTTGATATTGTGCGAACCCAAAGGGGGACGCAATATAACTGTATCAAGCGAAAGCGCGACTAAGGGTAGCCAGCCAGTTCACTTCTTCATTCGCCACAATTGGAAGCCGTCACTGGTGATTGAAGCCTCAATCACCTCTCGATTTAGATTATGCGGAGGCACCGAGTCGGGGCGGATGACGCCAATCGCATGCCAGGGTCGGAATTGCGCCGGCAGCTTGTGCCCCCCTTGGTCGTCCGAAAATGCCCGCAGTTCGGAGTTGACATCCGACTTGAAAATGAAGATGCGCATGGACGGTCTTTCTGCGGGCATCGGCCCGCTGAGGTACACGAAAATGGAGCAGTCAGTTCTGGAACTAAGATGAGATGGTGGAAGCAACTACACCCACAATCTTTTGTTAGATAGGCCTTGTACCACTCCGCCACAAGATCGATCCGTCGTAGAAAGCGAGTCGTGCCGTCTCGTTAGTGACTGCCATGCAACGTTGAAGCTTGTCGCAATGGACGATGAGAAGCTGGTTTGAGGAACAGCGCCCAGTGCCCAACAAAAATACGCCTGCGCAGATCAGTTCTGGCAGCGTACTTGTGACGAGCGCATTTAGTGCTTCTCACGCCACTTTGGACCCGGACCGCGCATGTAGTGCCGCTCAGGATGGTACGCTGTGGCTTTCCAAAGCTGCGATACGGCCGACACAAATGATGAAAACAGGTGATACATTTCTTTGCGTCCGCTGCGTCAGGTTCAGTTCAAGTATGCTGGGCACCATCACGACCGCGTAAGTGTTGGGAAAGAAGCCTCAAGCCCGCCAACCACAACCATAGACGACCGCAATGCGCCGTCATATGACCGCACCGCAACATTGGATAGAATTGAGCAGAACCTTAGTCTTTGGCGCGGGAGTGCTGCCCTAAAACCACAGATCTTGAACCGCCGGGGCCGTGGCGGCTTCGCTCATTTTTACAAGGAATTGTTGGTTTACAAGGAATTGTTGGGCGGACGTCCGCTAATGGCACTCAGCGGACGTTCGCTATAATCAATGTCCGCTTTGGGGGGTAAATTGCGCGGACATGGTGTGAGGGCAGTTCATGCGTGAAGCGTTACTCGACTTTGAACGCAAGAAAGCCCACAGTAGGAATGACTGAGGCGCCAGTTCAAAGCGCCCAGGGTCTTCAATCCAACTTTTCGGCCGGAGCCCATATGGGTGTCCGTAACCTCGCTCCGAAACATGTCGGGCGAAAGGAATATCTCATAGAAATGCCTGCAATACTCAAAGGTGAGTCGCTCACGCGTCTCGCTCAAGGTGCGGCCGTTGGCGCCGTCGC
>DAISKM010000096.1:0-9659 GCA_036820945.1 Pseudolabrys sp. | reverse complement strand
TTCGATGGCAGTTCGGCTTTCTGCAGCCAAAAATACTGAATCCATCTTGGCTTTCGTCAGCGACTCAACGAGCGAAGGGGTGCCAAAGGCAGCACCGGCGGGTCGCGCGGCTGCGGCAGCGGTCCAACTCGCGAAGTTGTCTCATGGTCTACCTGCAGTGCTGGCCGCCGATCTGGGCCGGCACGCTCCGACAAGTGAGCATGCACTCATAACAGTTGAAGCAGGCGCCGTGAAAAGCTTTTTTGACAACGCAATTCAGTCGTTGACGCGAGAAAGTGAAGCTGTAGTTCCGCTCAATTCGGGTTCAAGCGCTCGCTTCATCGTATTCCGCGACGCCATGGGCGGGAACGAGGTTGCGATCATCGTCGGCAAGCCGGACTTCGCCAAGCCGGTACCCGTGCGGCTGCATTCGGCATGCCTGACGGGCGATGTATTCGGTTCGCGGCGCTGTGACTGCGGCGACCAGCTTCGGCTCGCGATTGCACGCCTGGAGGATCTCGGTGGAGGCGTTATTCTCTACTTGGCACAGGAGGGCCGCGGGGTTGGTCTTGCCAACAAGATGCGCACCTATCGGCTGCAGGATGACGGCCTCGATACCGTCGACGCAAACACCACGCTTGGCTTCGACGACGATGAACGCGACTATGGCGTTGCCGCGCGCATGCTAGAAATGCTCGAATGCACGCGCGTCATTCTGCTCACCAATAACCCCACCAAGCTCGATCGCCTCGCCGAAGCCGGAATTGAGATCGCCGGCCGGATGGCACTCGAGGCACCTATAAATGCCGACAACCGGCGCTATATGGCCGCAAAGGTAGCGCGGGCCGGGCATCGGCTCGGCCATCTCGTTGCTCCCGTTGGCGACCCCTCATAATCGAAGCCGTACTGGCAACGCGCAGCGACGCTGCTATCGTGACAGCAAGCGCCGCGAAGCTGCAGGGCTGATGGATGGTAGCGGCCATGACACCTGATGTGCCGAGCCGATTGATCGGCGACCTGACGTTTCTGGACATTTCAAAGTGCTTGCGCGCGAGCTCAATCCTTTGCATGCCGATCGGCTCGGTCGAGCAGCATGGCCCTCACCTGCCGCTCAATACCGACGTCGTTCTGGCCGAGGAATATACTCGTCGCATCATTGCCCGCTGGGGCGAGACCTTCGATTTGTGGCAATTGCCAACGCTGGCACTTGGCCTTGCGCGCGAGCATGACTGGGCTCCCGGCACGTTGTCCCTGTCAATTCATAGCATGACAGCATTCATACGGGATCTCGGACGCGAAATCATGCGCAGCCTGCCTGCACGCAATCTCGCTATTATTAATGGTCATGGCGGGAATCGTGGAATTCTGGAAGCACTGGCGCAAGAACTACGAGCTGACTTCGGGCTTAATATTTGCGTGCTCCACCCAACCGCTTGGCCTGAATTCAACCCAAAGGCAGAGTTTTCTGAAATTCACGGCGGGAAGAACGAAACGTCTATGATGCTTGCGCTCGTACCCAACTTGGTGCGGCGGGAGCAGATTGCACAATTGCAAAGTCTACCTAACCGCGACGCTGTGCAAACCACTGTCCTCGATCAGGCTGTCACGTGGCCATGGACCACGAACGAGAAGCAGATCGCCGACCTGGGCGTCATTGGCGATGCGCAAGCAGCGTCAGCAGAGTTTGGGCTATACCTGCTTAAACAGATAGCGGAAATGGCAGGGCCCGTTTTCCAGCAGCTCTTAGATAGGCAGCACCTTGTGCGCGGCTAGATCAAATAGTGGCGTCTTATTCAGGCCCACTCTCCGGTCTCACACCGATATTTTCCAGACTTTGGTGATCGCAACTGGCCTCTCTTGGTCTGTCATATTCTTAGTGCTCGCGCTTCACAACGAGTTGCAGCTTTATGCTGACGGAGCCATGTTTTCCTATGCGGTTGCGGTTCAGGATGTTTGGGCATTCCATTGGCACAATATTTCCGCGCGCGTGTCCGTTTTTATTCTTACGTTGCTGCCTGCCGAGATTTACGTTGGACTGACCGGCAATCCGCTCAACGGAATTAAAGTGTATGGATTTTTACTCTATGCCGCTCCACTTTTCGGCCTGATTTGCACTTTCGCTGCCGACCGCTCAAACCGCCGTGTCATATTCACATATGCCTGTGGTTCGACCGCCCTGCTGTGCCCGCTGATTTTCGGCTTCCCGACTGAGATGTGGTTGGCGCACGCGCTGTTCTGGCCGACTCTTGCCGCTAGTCAATATGCGCGCCGCGGCCTCGCCGGAGCGGCACTAGTACTTATCGCGATGCTCGGACTCGTCCTGACGCACGAGGGCGCGCTGGTTTTGGCGCTCGCAATTGTATTTACGCTCGCATTGCGTGGCTTCCACAGCCCATATTTCCTGCGAGCTAGCGGCGCCTTGGCTGCCGCGCTGACGATTTGGCTGGCTGTAAAGGTAGTGTTCCCGCCTGACGATTATTTTGCCGACGCGTTGATGAGGGCCGCATTACATTTTTTCGATCTTACTATCTTTCAGGTAAATGTTGTGTTGCTACTGTTAGCCGCGATTAGCGGCCATATTCTTATTTGCCGTGGGCTTTCGCGATTCATACCTGATAAAGCGCACCTCTGTGCGGCCACGGCTGTTGTTATGGTCCTAGCAATTTATTGGCTGTATTTCGATCAATCGGTGCATGCTGGCAACAGGTACTATTTACGCACAGCGCTGCTGCTTATCACTCCGGCGATTGGGGTAGTTGCGGGACTTTCCGCAATGCGCGCCGACGGATTGACCTTACCGACTCAAAGCCTTGGACAACTCCTGACAAAGCTAACGAGCGGTCCGGTCGTCCAAACGCTCATTGTCGCGCTCCTGCTTGTAACTCTCGTCCACGTTATCGAGACGAAAAAGTTCGTTGTATCCTGGGAGAACTACAAATCTGCGGTGGCAGCTCTTGCGACGAGCAACGCCTCCAATCCGGCGCTTGGTGACCGACATTTCGTTTCGTCCGAGCGGATTGGTCCGGATTTGAATTTGTTGTCATGGAATTCAACTACGCCATATTTATCCGTGATCCTCACAAAATTTGTGCCGAATCGACTCGTCGTCGATCCCACAACGAATTATTTCTGGTTATCCTGTGAAACGGCGACAGCGAATTACGACGTGCCGCGTTCTGTTCCCCCAGCAAGCCGCAATCTCGTACGGATTTACGCATGTCTCCACCGCCAGTGACACATCATCAAGCCAACTTATATGTTTTCCTAGAAGTCAATTAACAAAAGAGCCCCCCGGCGCTTAGCCGCGGCTCTCCTTGTCGCTTCAGCAAGTAGCCACTTAGGCGTGGGTGCGACAAAGGCGTACCGTCGTTCTTACCTCAGCCCTTCGGCCCATCAGAACTGTCGTGTGAACATATTTGCCCGCCGTCATATCCGCAGGCAATACGACCAAGCCGCGCGCGAAACTCCTCAGTATCCAGAGACTGCAAAGCCAAGTCGGCCACTTGATGGGACGTTCTACGTCCCCGATTAAGGATATCTACAAACAACTGGCGATCAATATATGGCAGAGAAGCCCAGAAGCCGCTCGCAAGCACTTGGGCCAAAGCGTGCTCTGGATGGTTTCGATTTTCTGGTGCCCGTCCAATCTCATACATGTGTCGAACGGAATCCCACGGAGCGCGCTTGCTCGGAAATTGCGCGGCAAGTTGCGGCTGTTCTTCGGCTACGTAAAAGCGATTGAGAGTATCGAAAAGTACAAACCGGTAGCCTCGCGCCAGGAGGAAAGGTTCCCATTCCTCCCATGCCGGCTCCCCCGTCCCTGGCGTGATCGCCTCCACTATTACGACCTTGGGCCGAAAATTATCCCAATCGCCGCTCACCAAAACGTCGGCTTCTGCACCTTCAACATCAACCTTCAGGAAGTCGATCATGGTGGTCCCGTGCTTCCTACACAGCTCGGCAAGGCTGATCATCGGCATTTGGATCGTCTGACATGTGGCGCCCAAGGATCGCGCCACGCCTGCATTTTGTTTGCTGGTCGTCGACAACCCATGAAAAGTGTCAAAGACGTGAAAATCGACCAGGCCGGATCGAGTTCCGATCAGAGCGCAGACGCTGGTGTCACGCGGTCTCAGGCGCGGATACAGATCGGCGAGATTGGGCTGGGGCTCAACCACAAGGCCTTGCCATCCTCGCTCATAGAAAAAAAACGATACATTATCTGCTACGGGGTGGCCGGCTCCAATATCGATGTAGGTCCCGGCCGGCTGACCCTCGAAGGTGAGCCACAAATGATAGTCTTCCATGTTTTGCGAGTATGAGAGAATCATAGTTGCAGGCTCAAAAGCGGCGCGGCCGCCTTCAATGCATAGCATAAGACGCGAGGATAGATCGATTGGGCGAGCGGGCTCGCCGCCCACCTCCCCAAAAGCGGACATTCATGAGCTCAAGTCATGACAAAGCCAAGCCGCCGAGCTGGCATCGCTGTCTAGTGAAATACAAGATACAAATTTGACGAAAAAGGTCCGAGCAATAAACCAGTGTAGCCAATAGTCGCCTTCTTTTTAATGGGCGTCGCAAGTTGACGAAGCCGTTTTCGCGTCATCATGATGAGATTCTCGTCGCGCGCCCATTCCGATTTTCCAGTGATCCGGCACGCTATTTTGAAGATGTTGTCCTGATAGTGAACAATTGGTAGCGCTGTATGATGCTCAATCGGGAAAAATTTGTTTGGCACACTGATAAATACGCGCTGGGCAACGCGGCAGAGTTCGTTCACAAAGAAGGCCTGATTTTCTTGGCTGCCTACATGCTCAAGGACAGCATTCGATGTCGCTATATGGAAAGTGTCGTCGTCAAATGGCAAAGGGACATTTGGCTCAATTTGGACATAGCGAACGAGGGGAAAGGCCTTCTTGAATTGAGTACCAGCGCCTAATCCACACGCCGTAATATTTTTTTGATGCTCGTAGCTCCGCTCCAACACATTTGCACCGTCATTTACAACATCAGACACTCCGACATCCAAAACTTGATCTGACTGCGATGGACGTGTGTGCGTCTTAAAGTCCCGAAAAATGCGGTTGCGAGCAGAGATAAGAAAACGCTCAGCCGCGCTGCCCGGCAAAACCTCTCTGTAATATTTCTCATCTACAGGGGAACTCATAACGTTCCCTCATTTAACGCCTTGTGGCGGACTAAATCCACCTTGCGCAAAACAGTACCAACCGAAGCTACCGTAAAAAAGTGGCGGGCTTCGATATGACTTGTCCATTTTGGCCTGTCGCGTTTGAATTGTTGCTCGCTTTTTATCAGATACAGTAGAGACTGCATTCCAATAACGGGAAACATCCAAAACGCGGGGCGTCAAGACTAGCTTCGCATTCGGCCGGTAAGACAAGTATGCAAAACAAGGCGGTCGTTGTCGGTGCGCTTGGTGTCATTGGGCGCTACATCGCCGAGAAGCTCATCGAGGAGCCTGATTGGCAAGTCGTAGGGCTGTCGCGACGCAAGGCGTCGGACGCGGCACGCTACCGACACATCGCAGTTGATCTCCTTGATGCAGAAGACACGAGACGCAAGCTCGCCCAGTTGACTGACGTTACCCACGTCTTCTACGCCGCCTTTCAAGCTTCTTCTGGAAGCGCATCGAACTTCGCGTCCAATACGGGCCCTAATCGCGACATGCTGGTGAACTCGGTCACCGCCATAACTTGCGCTGCACCTCATCTGAAACGAGTCGTGCTCGTCACCGGCACAAAATACTACGGCGTCCATCTTGGACCGCTGAAGACTCCAATGCGGGAGACCGATCCCCGCCACACGCCGCCCAATTATTACTTCGATCAGATTGATTGGCTGACAGCATACCAGCGAGGAAAAGAGTGGGATTGGGTGGAATTACGCCCTCAAACCCTTTGCGGCTTTGCACCCGGGTCGCCAATGAGCATTCTTCCGGCAATCGCGGTCTATGCTGCAATATCGAAAGAACTCGGTTTGCCGCTGCGCTTTCCGGGCAAACCTGCTGCTTACGGCACGCTCTATCAGGTGACTGAATCGACCCATTTTGCCAACGCAGCGTTATGGGCTGCCACGAATGAGCGGTGCGGAAATCAAGCCTTCAACATTACCAATGGAGACTATTTCCGATGGCGGAATCTTTGGCACAAGATCGCAGCGGTGTTCGAAATGTCCGTTGCAGATCCGCAAACAGTTTCTCTCACGCAGCATATGGCCGATAAGGGTCCGCTCTGGGAGGACATGACCACCAAGTACAAGCTCAGGCGCTTTTCCTACACCGATCTCGTTGCTTGGCCCTTTGCCGATTATGTCTTTGGCACTGACTGGGACGTGATGTCTGACGTGACCAAGTCGCGGCTTTATGGCTTCCATGATGTGGTCGATAGCGAGGCGATGTTTGTGCGCCTGCTGCGCCGCTTTCAAGAAGAGCGGATCGTGCCTTAGACGAATGCCGGGTTTGGAGCGTTTTTTAAATACCCAGATAAGCCGCGCGCACACGCGGGTCTGAACGGCCCGGCTTTCGACCCGATCAAGGGATGGCGATCAGATCGGCCGGCAGGCTCCTCATCTGCAACGGGTGGGCAAGGCGCAGGCCCGAGGTTGGATCGGTTGTCAGCGTCGCCTTGTGCGTTAAAGCCGAGGTTACCACAACGACGCCGATCACCGCGCCGGCGACAAAAGCTAATCCTCGACGCATGATTCCGATCCGCATGACGACTGCCCCTCCGAAAAACTTGGCATCGACTACAAGGTCGTTGTTACTGCCGCTTTAACGGACGCGGTTAGCGTTTCGTTAATGGCTTGGGCACGCAGACGCCGTTCGAGCGCGCGCAACGGCGCTGCCCCGTTCCGTAATCGTGCGTTATGCGAATCCGGTTAGAACGTGAACTTCAGCGAATTGCCGCGAACCGTTTTCAACGCTCCAACCTCCGGTTTGGAACGTTTTTTAAATACCCAGATAAGCCGCCCGAACCCGGGGATCGGAACGGATTTCGGCAGCGGTTCCGCTTAACGTGATTTTTCCGGTTTCCATCACATAGGCGCGGTCAGCAATCGAAAGCGCCGCGCGCGCATTCTGTTCCACCAGCAGGATCGTCAGGTTCTCATCTTTCAGCGAACGAATTGCGCTCAGCACCTGGTCAACCAGATTGGGAGCCAGGCCCATTGACGGTTCGTCAAGCAGCAGCAGTCGAGGCTTCGCCATCAGGGCTCGGCCGATTGCAAGCATTTGCTGCTGGCCGCCGGACAGGGCACCGGCCGGAACGTCCCAGATCGCTTCGAGCATCGGAAACAGCGCGCAAACGCGTGCAAGCTCTTCTTTCGAAGAGTCATTGCGTCGCGACCAGGCGCCAAGCATCAGATTGTCCTTGACCGACAAAGGCTCGAAGACCTGCCGGCCTTCCGGGACCTGTGAGATGCCGAGGCCTACACGCGCATGTGCAGGCCGCTGCTCGATTGCCTCTCCTTCGTATCGAATGGCACCCTCGGTGATCGGCTGCACGCCCGAAATCACGTGCATGAGCGTTGTCTTGCCGGCACCATTGGCTCCGATCAGCGTGACAATCTCGCCCGCGTCGACGTGGAGCGTCACGCCGTGCAAGACTTCAATGCGGCCATAGGCGCTTTTGATATTTTCAATCGAAAGCACGGACCGCCTCCTGCGCGCCGTGAACGCCCAGATAGGCCTGGATCACGTCCACATTGGACCGCACTTGTTCAGGCGTCCCTTCGGCAAGCGTGCGGCCGTTCGCCAGCACGTGAACGCGATCCGAGATATTCATCACCAGGCGCATGTCATGCTCGACCAGGACGACCGTGATTCCATCCTTGACGATGGATCGGATAACACTGTCGATGTCCTGGGTTTCAACGGGATTGCAGCCTGCCGCCGGTTCGTCAAGTAACAGCAGTGTCGGTTCGGTTGCCAGAGCGCGGGCTATTTCAAGTCGCTTGAGTGCGCCATAGGCAAGCGCGGCTGCAGAACGATCGGCTAAATCGGCGAGGCCAACACGGGCAAGCGCCGCCCGCGCCGCTTCGGCGGTAGCCCTGTTCTGGCGGGCGACCGACGGCAAGTGCAGCAGGTCGGCCAGAATGCCGGTCCGCTCATGACGATGACGGCCGACCATCACGTTTTCAAGCACGGACATTCGGTAAAATATCTGAAGGTTTTGAAACGTCCGCGACAATCCCCGCCGCGCAAGTTCGTCAGGCGCAAGGCCGGTCGCCGTTTGACCGGCGAACCTGATGCTTCCGCCATCGGGCGTGTAAATCCCCGACACCAGGTTGAACAGCGTTGTCTTGCCTGAGCCGTTGGGTCCGATGATCGAAAACACCTGACCGGATTCGACAGCAATATTGACTCCGTCAATGGCCCGCACGCCACCGAATGCAATGGAAAGCCGGTCGGTTTCCAGCATCATCATTTGCGCCACCCGGAGATGATCGCGGCGATGGATGGCACAATGCCGCGCCGCAGGAAGATCATGAAGACAATCAAGATGAGTCCGAGCAGCGCCTGCTCGTATTCATGGAAAATCGTGAGCGTCTGCGGCAGGACAACCAGCAGGCCGGCCCCCACCAGCGATCCCAGAATCGAACCCATGCCGCCGAGGACAACCATGGCGACCAGTTCGATTGACCGGAGAAATCCCGCGACATCGGGCGTGACATGGCCGTTGAACAGGGCCAGGTAGGATCCGGCCACCGACGCGTACACGGCGGAAATGATGAAGATCGTGAGTTTTTTGCGCGCCACATCGATGCCAAGCACCCGCGCGGCAATTTCGCTGTCGTGAATGGCCTGCAGCGCGCGACCGGTGGGGCTCTGCATCACGTTCAGCGCGAGCACAAATCCGACGACAAACGTCGCGCCAGCGACCCAGTACCAGATAACCGATCCGCGCACGCTCCAGCCAAAAACCGTCAGCCTGGGAACGGTCATGCCATCCGGACCGCCGGTCAAACTCGCTTCGTTCGTGAGCACGATCGCGACAAGCAGTCCGAAACCCAGCGTAGCGACGGCGAGATAATGTCCCTTGAGCCGGAGAATCGGCCGACCGACAAGAAATGCGACTGCAGCCGAGAGTGCCGCACCGGCGAACAGGCATAGCCACGACGGCACACCAAAATGAGCCGGACCAATCGCGACCGAATAGGCCCCGATGCCGAGAAAGCCGGCGTGACCCAGGCTGACCTGTCCGGCGAAACCCATGAGCAGGTTGAGACCTGCAACCGCCAGCGCAAAAATGAAAACGAGCGCGCCGATGCGATAGTAGTATGCCGACGGAAAGAACCACGGGATGCTGACAAAGACCGCGGCGACCGCGATGGGCGGCAGCAACCGGTTCTCCAGCAGGTTGCGCAAGCTCAAACCCGCTCGATCTTGGCCCGGCCAAACAAGCCTTGGGGAATGGCAACCAGCACAACCAGGATGATCAGGAAGGCGACGGCGTCCTTGTAGTTCGAGGACAGATAGCCTGCAGCCAGGGCCTCGAACATTCCGATCAAAAGACCGCCCACGACTGCTCCCGGGGCACTCCCGATTCCGCCGAGCATCGCCGCCGCGAAGCCCTTCAGCGCCAGCAACGTCCCCGCATCGTAACTGGTCAGCGTGATGGGCGTGATGAGTACGCCCGCAATTGCCCCTATTGCAGCCGAGA
>DAISKM010000095.1:0-9662 GCA_036820945.1 Pseudolabrys sp. | reverse complement strand
CGGCGGCACGGCGAGAATTGTCAAACGCAGGGCAACGCCCGCGAGCCACAGCAGCAGGAGCGACGTGAAAATGCGCGATTGGAGGAATTTGCCGCTCATGGGCGGTGCCGGTCTTGCGAGGTCGCGCGTTTGGCCAGCTCTTGGCGCACCAGATCCGGCAGTGATTGCTGCGCCGAATTGAATTTGATTGCGCGGATATTGAAGGAGGCAGCGGCGGCCACATCGTCATCCTTGTCGCCGATCAGGAAGCTCTTGCCGATATCGATCGGCCATTCACGGGCGGCTTGCTCCAGCATGCCGGTGCGGGGCTTTCGACAGCTGCAAAGCACAGCGAACGGCTTGACGATGCCTTCAGGATGATGGGGACAATAATAAAATGCATCGATATGGGCGCCATGCTGTTTGAGGCTGTCTTGCATGTGCGCATGGAAGGTCTTCACCGCGGCTTCGTCATAATAGCCGCGGGCGACCCCGGACTGATTTGTGATGACAAAAACGTAATATCCGGCCTGGTTCAAGCGGCGCACCGCCTCGGGCGCTCCTTCAATCCATTCGAGCTGTTCGGGCTTGTGCGCATAGCCGCGGTCGACATTCAGGACACCGTCGCGATCAAGAAATGCCGCCGGACGGAGATCTCCTTTTTTGTTCGGATGAACCGCGGTTGTATGGTCACTCATTGGTTCTCGCCAGGGACGTCTCTTGATGGCCGGGCTCACTCCCAGCCGCCTGGGTCGCCGATCGTACCCGCCAGCCGTTGAAGATCCATACAAGCCCTCCTGCCAGCCCAACGACGAACATGCATGCCCTATACGACGATGCAAGTGGGGCAATCGTAACTCGACGCGATCTGACGGTGCCTGTTCCATCGAACGGGGGTCGACGGAATCGGCCGCAAAAAAGATCAGTTTTAGGTTCACGGACGACCCCGAAATGCGTCATTCATCTCAATTCCGTGCTGTGATAGAACTTCGGTGACGATCGGGGCCTCATGCATATTCAGCAGCGAATCTTAGTGACCGGCGGGGCCGGGTTTTTAGGCTCGCATCGTTGCGAGCGGCTTCTCGCCGAGGGCGGCGACGTTCTCTGCGCCGACAACTTTTTCACCGGCACCCGAAAGAACATCGAACATCTTCTCGACCACAAGCATTTCGAGTTGATGCGGCACGATGTGACATTTCCGCTCTACGTCGAGGTGGACGAGATCTATAACCTCGCCTGTCCTGCTTCGCCCGTTCATTACCAGCGCGATCCGGTGCAAACGACCAAGACCAGCGTCCATGGCGCGATCAACATGCTTGGGCTTGCAAAGCG
This sequence comes from Pseudolabrys sp., assembly GCA_036820945.1. Classification (GTDB taxonomy): domain Bacteria; phylum Pseudomonadota; class Alphaproteobacteria; order Rhizobiales; family Xanthobacteraceae; genus Pseudolabrys. The sequence continues at coordinate 8,351 of DAISKM010000095.1, read as the reverse complement.
CGTAAAGGCGAAAATTCTCCAGGCATCCACTTCTGAAGTCTACGGCGATCCTCAGGTCCACCCGCAGCCCGAAGACTATTGGGGTCACGTCAATCCGGTCGGCCCTCGATCCTGTTATGATGAAGGCAAACGCTGCGCCGAGACATTATTTTTTGACTATTGGCGCCAGCATAATTTGAGGATCAAGGTCGCGCGCATATTCAATACCTATGGTCCGCGGATGCATCCGAACGACGGACGGGTGGTTTCCAATTTCATCACGCGGGCCTTGCTCGGCCGCGATCTCACCGTGTACGGGGATGGCACCCAGACCCGCTCTTTCTGTTATGTCGATGATCTGATCGACGCACTGGTGAAACTGATGGCGACGCAGGATCGGGTAACGGGTCCGATAAATCTCGGCAACCCGAGCGAATGCTCGATGATCGAACTGGCAGCCATGATCATCGAGATGACCGGTTCCCGATCGCGCACGGTGCATCGTCCGCTGCCGGAGAACGATCCGCGTCAGCGGCGCCCGGATATTTCGCGCGCGCAGGAGCTGTTGGCCTGGGCGCCGCACATTCGGCTGAGGGATGGATTGATCCGGACGATCTCTTACTTCGAAAAACTGTTGAGCGAGAACGAGGTTCGTGCAGTCTTGATTGCCAGCGAGGCCGGCTGACAGCCGATATCTCCGCGTGCCGCAATGATTTTGGCGCGAAATGGACGGTTGCCCGGGTCGCGAAATTTGCTAGCTAAGTGATTGGAAATTTGTCCATTTAAGCCTGCTGTACGAGACGGGGGGAACCTGCGGCGATTTGCTAGGATAATTGCCGCATCTGCCCGACAAAGGGGATCAGTTGACTATCGCATCGACCAAAACGGCGCCGTTTACTGAGCATGCCGAACATTTTCGCCGCGGCCCGTCATGAGATTTTTCTCCTGCCGGGGGCTCATTCGCGCTTGGGGTTGTCGAGGGCCAAGATGACCCGTTTGTCTGAACTGACCTCGCGCCAAATCCTGATCATCCTGCATGATTTGGTAGCCACCGCTGCTGCGATCGTGGTCACGTTCCTGATGCGCTTCGAGGGTGCGCCCCTCCACGAACGGCTGCACGCGCTGGTCCCGTTCCTTCCATTTTTCCTGCTCTACGCCGCGGTCGTCTATTTCATCATCGGATTACATCGCAACAAATGGCGCTTCACGTCGATCCCCGACCTCTACAATCTGTTTCGGGCGTCGACCGTCCTTGCCATCTCGCTGCTCGCGCTCGACTACATCCTTCTCGCACCGAATTTTTACGGCACGTTCTTTTTCGGCAAGATCACCATTCTCCTCTACTGGTTCCTGCAGATGTTTTTCCTGGGTGGCCTGCGGGTCATCTACAGGTACTTCCACTATGCACGAACGCTGCAGCGCGTGAAGGTTGCCGACACGACGCCCACGTTGTTTCTGGGACGCGCCGCTGACGCAGAAGTTTTGTTGCGTGGAATCGAAAGCGGCGCGGTGAAGAAGATCTGGCCGGTTGGTGTGCTTTCACCGTCTACGGCCGATCGAGGGCAGTCGATCCGAGGTGTCCCGGTCCTGGGTGACATAGACGATCTCGAGCGCATCGTGGCCGATTTGGAAAGACGCGGCGACCGGGTGAGACGGCTTGTGCTGGCTTCCTCAGCGCTCGCGCCGGAAGCGCGTCCGGAAGCCATTTTGATGCGCGCACGCAGGCTCGGCCTGATCACGAGCAGATTGCCGGCACTCGACACGGATGGACCCGCCGTCCAGCTGGCGCCGGTTTCGGTCGAAGATCTGCTATTGCGGCCCAGCGCCAAAATTGACTATCGGCGGCTGGAGGATTTCGTAACCGGCAAGGCAATCGTGGTGACCGGCGGCGGCGGCTCGATCGGCTCCGAGATCTGCGATCGTATAGTAACGTTTGGCGCTGCGCGGCTGCTGGTCATTGAACACTCGGAACCTGCGCTCCACGCAGTGATGGAGTCGCTAAAGAACAAGCAAGCCAAGGCAGAACTCACAGGCCGCATTGGCGACATTCGCGATCGGGAGCGGATCACCAGGCTCGTCGGACAGTTCAGGCCGGACATCGTCTTCCATGCCGCGGCGCTCAAGCACGTTCCGATGCTGGAGCAAGACTGGGACGAGGGCATTAAGACCAATGTGTTCGGCACGATAAATGTCGCCGATGCTGCGGCGTCGGCAGGCGCGCAGGCCATGGTCATGATTTCCACCGATAAGGCAATCGAACCGGTGTCGGTGCTGGGCGCCACCAAGCGCCTGGCAGAAATGTATTGTCAGGCGCTCGACGACGAATTCTCCCGCCGCGTCGGCCCGGGCCAGCAGGCCATGCGGCTGATCTCCGTGCGATTCGGAAACGTGCTTGCCTCGAACGGTTCGGTTGTCCCGAAATTCAAGGCGCAGATTGAAACGGGCGGGCCGGTGACCGTCACGCATCCCGACATGGTGCGATACTTTATGACCATTCGCGAAGCGTGCGATTTGGTCATTACGGCAGCAACCCATGCGCTGGGCAGACGTGACGGCGATGAATCGGTCTACGTTCTCAACATGGGCCAGCCGGTGAAAATCGTCGAGCTTGCCGAACGCATCATTCGCCTCTCGGGCCTTGAACCGGGCAGCGACATCGAGATTTCGTTCACAGGCATTCGTCCGGGCGAACGGTTGCACGAAATCTTGTTTGCGCGCGGCGAGGAGACCGCCGACATCGGAATCCCGGGAATCGTGGCAGCCAAGCCGATTCGGCCCCCACTCGATGCAATCCGGGCGTGGGTCGCAACTTTAGAGCGAGGCGTGGCCCGTGGCGAGCGTGCGGCAATCTATAACGTCCTGCGCGACGCGGTGCCGGAATTCCGCGGCGAAGCGGCTTGAGGAAATACCGTGGATCTTGACGCATTCTTCAAAGCGGAATTTGCCGAACACCACGACGTGGCGCGCCGCTCGGAGCAAGCGTTGTCGGGCAGCTTCGCAGCGCTCGTTCGAGCCTGCGCGACGTCAATCCGCGGCGGCGGCAAGCTGATGTTCTTCGGAAATGGAGGGAGCGCGGCTGACGCTCAGCATCTCGCGACTGAGCTGACGGTCCGTTACAAGCGCGACCGCGCCGCGATCGCTGCCATTGCCCTGACCACCGATAGCTCAGTGCTCACGGCCGCGGGCAACGATCTTGGCTTCGAACGCACATTCGCGCGCCAGATCGAGGGATTGGGAAAGCGTGGCGATGTCGCCATCGCTATCTCGACGTCCGGCAAGAGTCCGAACGTGATCGCCGCCCTTAAACAGGCTCGATCGATGGGGCTGGTCACCGCCGCGTTTGGTGCCAAGGGCGGAGGCGATATGGGTCCGCTGGCCGACCATCTCCTGGCGGTGCCGTCGGCCACGACGGCGCGTATTCAGGAAATGCACATTCTGCTTGGCCAGATGCTTTGCGCCGCCCTCGAAGTGGAGCTTGGCCTTGTGACCGACTGATTCCAGGGCAAAACCTAACTGGAAATCGCTCCTTTTTTCATAAAGTGAAAATTACCTTCTTTATCCTGAAAACGCCTTGACTTGATCGGTGGGGGCGCTTTCCCTTGGGGCAGGGAGAAAGCAAACATGGACGTTCCGATTTTGGCCGGGCATGGCCCTAAAGCGCCTGCGCAACGCGCAAACGACAAAAGCGATCGACACAACATCCAGTCGGTGGATCGCGCGCTGTACTTGCTGGAAACGATAGCGGAGGCCGGCGGCGAAGCGACGCTGACCGAGCTCGCCACCCGCACAGGCCTCAACATTTCAACGTGTCACCATTTGCTCGCAACGCTGATCCAGCGCGGCTTCGCCGCGAAGGTGCCGGGGCGCCGCCTTTACGCGCTCGGCCCCAGGATCCTCTATCTCGGACATACCTGCCTGCAGGTGGATCTGCCCCGCCGCGCACAACGCTACCTTGAAGCGGTCAACCGCGCCACCGGCGAGACCGTGCATCTTGCCGCCCTGCAGGGCGACGCAGTGATCACGCTGGCGGTGCGCGAAGCTCTCCATGCCGTAAGAGTCGACACCGGCAAGATCGGGAAGCTTGAGGCGCCACATGCGACATCGATCGGCAAGGCAATATTGGCCTGGCTTCCAGAGGACGAGATGCGTCGGATCCTCGCCAACGGCATGAAGCGCTTCACAGACAACACCATCACGGAATTTCCCACTCTGGTCGAATCGCTGCGCATCGTTCGTCGCAACGGCTATGCGATCGATCATGAGGAATTCCTGCCCGGCGTCATTTGCGTTGGCGCGGCCATTCGCGACCAGGCCGGCACGGTCATCGGCGCCATCAGCGCTTCGACGCCGACCATGCGCGCAAGCGAAGAGCACGTCGCTTCGATGCGCGACGAGATCATAGCCGCTACGCGTGCGCTCTCCGCTGAATTCGGCGAGCCGGCCATCCAACGACCAGCCGTCGCCAATTGATTGATCGGCCTATTTGACACAGTTTTTTTGGAGGAATCATGTACGCACCGCCCGGTGTAAAAACCAATCACAACGAATTTCCCATTCCCGATAGCCAGCGTGCCTGGGTGCTGGGTGATCCCGGTCAACTCTCCATTGCGAAAAAGCCGGTCCCGGTGCCAAAGAAAGCAGAAGTGCTGGTGCGCATCGATGCGGTGGCAATCTGCGCGACCGACCTTGAGATCATCTATCACGGCCCGCCGGCCTTGATCCAAGGCGGCATGCCATTCAATAAGAACTTCACTCCCGGTCATGAGTACATGGGCACGGTCGTCGCGCTCGGACCAGGAGTCGATGAGTACAATATCGGTCAGCGCGTGGCGGTCGAGATTCACGCCGGCTGCGGTCAGTGCAAGCGATGCCGCGAGGGGATGTACACCTCATGCCACAACTACGGGCTCAATTACGGCGACGTCGACAAAGGCCACCGCGCCAACGGATTCACAACCGACGGCGGTTTCTGCGAATACCAGGTGAACAACATCAATACTCTCGTCTCGATTCCGGACAAGATGACGGATGAGGAAGGAACGCTGGTCGTTACGGCCGGCACCGCCATGTATGCGCTTACCGAGCTTGGCGGTCTGGTTGCGGGAGAAAGCGTGTGCGTCACCGGACCTGGCCCGATTGGCCTCATGGCCGTTGCGGTGGCAAAAGCGCTGGGCGCGCAGCCGGTCATCCTCACGGGGACTCGCGACAATCGCCTCAAAATCGGCCTCGAACTGGGCGCCGACGCTGTCGTCAATATCCGCAAGACGCCCGACGTCGTTGCAGATGTGAAAAAGCTCAACGGCGGCAAGGGCGTCGACTATGTTGTCGAATGCTCGGCGGCGACCAGTGCAGTCAACGATGCCGTGCGCATGGTCAACCGGGGTGGACGCGTCTGCCTTGCGGCGTTTGCGCACGAGGAAGTGCCGGTGGATGTGGCGCATATCGTGCGCAACAACATCTACGTTTACGGCATCCGCGGCGAGGGCAAGAGCGCGACGCATCGCGCCGAAGCTTTCATGCAACAAAAGCGCTTCGACGCCACCAAGATTCACACCCACACGTTTCCCCTCGATGATCTTCCGACCGCGATCCGCTACGCCAAGGACAGAGTCGAGGACGCCATCAAGGTCGTTGTGAAAGCGAAAATGAACGCCGCGCATAAGGAAGCCGCGGAATAGCGAAAGAGCAGCAATGCTCACCTGCGACAACTATCTGACGCCGTCCTCGCTCGACGAGGCGTTCGATGCGATGGCCGAACATCGGGGCCACTATCGCATCGTGGCCGGCGCGACCGACACGCTGCCGTGGGCGCGCGAAGGTCGAGCGGGTGACGTGCACATTCCGGCGATGATCGACGTTACGAAAATTCCCGAGCTGCGCCAGCTATCGGTGAACGACAACCGCGTGCGGCTTGGAGCCGCTACGCCCATCCAACGATTTCTGGATGATCGAAGCCTCGTTCGGACACTGCCCGCCATGCCGCGCTGCGCGGTGTGGTTCGCCGACGACCAGATTCGGGCCCAGGCGACGGTCGGCGGAAACATCGTGAATGCTTCGCCGGCGGCGGATGCGCCGCCCTGCCTGATCGCGCATGCGGCGGAGGTCGAGCTGGCGAAAAAATCCGATGGCAACATTGGGCGGCGGCGCATGACGCTCGATCAATTTGTGACCGGGCCGAATCGCACCGCGCTCGAGGACGGTGAGCTGCTGATCGCGATTGAATGCGATTCCTTGCCGGGTTACGGCGGAAGCTTCGAAAAGGTCGGTCACCGCCGCTCGCTGGTGATCTCGCTGGTCTGTCTTGCGACCCTGGTGAAGCTCGATGCGCAGAGCCAACGGATAGAGGATGTACGGCTGTCGATCGCCGGTATCGGGCCGAAGCCTCTGCGTCTTGCCGAAGTCGAGACGTTTCTGAGGGGCGCCGCGATCAGTCCGGAGCGGCTTGAACAGGCGGCCGACATGCCGGCCTCGTTTGTAGCTTCCCGCACGCGGCAGCAATATCGCCGCGAGGTCGTGCGGGGATTCATGCTGCGCGGCTTGATCAACGCCTCTCGAAGCGCTGGCGCGGACCTGACCATGCTTGCGCCTGAATTGGAGGTGGCCTGTGCCTGACCTTCAATTCACCGCCACCATCAACGGCCGCAAGGTCTCGCGCAACGGCAAGCCACATCAGCGCTTGCTCGATTTCATCCGCGACGACCTCAATCTGACCGGCAACAAGGAAGGCTGCGGCGCGGGGGAATGCGGCACGTGCTCGGTGTTTGTCGACGGCGTTTTGATGAAATCCTGCCTTATGCCGCTCGCGAAGGCGCAGGGGAAGACCATCGAAACAGTCGAGGCGCTCGCAAAGACCGGCGAGCTCAGCGTATTGCAAAAGGCCTTCCATAAGGCAGGCGCCAGCCAGTGCGGCTATTGCATCCCCGGCATGGTGATGGCCGCGACGGCGGCGCTCAGGGCAAATCCCTTCGCCGACCGCGAGGAAATCAAGGAACGCCTTGGCGGAAACATCTGCCGCTGCACCGGTTACCAGAAGATTTTCGACGCCGTCGAAATGGCCCGTGACGTGCAGAACGGCAGCCTGCCGGCGACCGCTCTTTTTGAAGATGAGGCCGAGGAAGGCGATTTCATCGGCAAGAACATCCGCCGCATCGACGCTCCAAGCAAGGTCTCGGGGCGTCTCAAATATGCCGCCGACATGATAATGCCGGGCCTGCTGCACGTGCAGGTCCTGCGCTCGCCGCATGCGCACGCGCGCATTCTTTCCATCGACACATCGGCTGCGGAGGCGATGGACGGTGTCGAGGCCGTCATTACGAGCGCGGACGTACCGGGCGAGGATGGCTTCGGCGTCTTCGTCAACGACCAGCCGGTCATGGCGCGCGGGAAGGTCCGATATGTCGGCGAAGCGGTTGCCGCGGTTGCGGCCGAAGATCCGCTCATCGCCAGGCGCGCGCTGGGCGCGATCAAGGTCGTGTACGAGACATTGCCGGCTGTGTTCGATCCCGACGAGGCCATGCGTCCCGGCGCGCCGGTGCTCCACGATTATGCGCCCGACAATGTCACCAAGCACATTCCGATCCGCGTTGGCGATGTCGAGAACGGCTTCGCCGAAAGCGATCTGGTGGTGGAAGAAATCTATTCAACTCAGCCGATCGAGCATGCCTATCTCGAGCCGGAGGCAGGCCTTGCCTATGTCGATCATGACGGCGTCGTGACCATCGTTTCACCCGACCAGAATGTCACCCATCATCGACACATGCTGGCCCGCATTATCGCGAAGCCGATCAGCAAAGTGCGCTTCATCATGAGTCCCGTCGGCGGTGGGTTCGGCGGCAAGGAAGACATGATCTATCAGGGCATGCTTGCGCTCCTTGCGATGAAAACGCAGCGGCCGGTGCGGCTCGTGTTCACGCGTGAGGAATCGATTGTCTCCACGGCCAAGCGCCACCCCTCCCGGACAGTGCTGCGCATGGGCCTCGCGAGCGACGGGCGGATCCGCGCGTTTCAGATGAAAATGCTCTGCGATGGCGGCGCGTACGGTCTTTCCACCGAGGGCGTCATGCGCAAGGCCGCGATTCTGGCGGCGGGGCCTTATGTCATTCCCAACGTCAAAATCGACACGATCGGCGTTTACACCAACAACACGCCATCGGGCGCCTTCCGCTCATTCGGCGCACTGCAGACCGCGTTCGCGACCGAATCTCATCTCGACATTTGCGCCGAGCGGCTCGGACTCGATCCGTTCCAGATCCGGCGCATCAATGCGATGCGGGATGGCGCGCTCACCCACACAAAAGCGAAGTTGGGCTCGGTCAGCCTGACGCGTGCCCTCGACGCCGTTGAAAAGGCTTCGGGGTGGGAGACCGGAGCGC